>CAZZGS010001210.1:0-1503 GCA_964653845.1 uncultured Bryobacter sp. | reverse complement strand
CGGGGGAGTCGGCGAAGCCCCAGTCTTCACGGATGCGGCGGTGGAGCCATTCGGCTGTCGATTCGGCGGTTTCTGTTGCTAGCGCCAGTAGGGCGGTGCGACAGATCTGCTTTGAGATCGGAAATGTAGTAAGTGAAGCAGTTTCATTTGTCGTTAGTCCACTCGGTACCGTTTCATAAACTTCTGTGCACTTCTGCCGATTTCAGAATAGTCAGCAAAGTTTATTGATTTTGGACGAGACGAAAAAGGATTTTCCAAATATGGTATTGCCCAAGCGCAAAATGCTGTTGATCCCAGAATTGAATCCCCATTCGTTTGTTCTGTTCTTTGAACGAGGGGAGAGCGGAACAAGTTGGAGTATCAGAGATTATTCAACGGCCAGTCAGGTTCGGGTCTATGGTCCCGCTCAATTTGAGTGGCGAGCGGATGATGTTCACCAAAGAGCACGCCATTCCCTCAATGCCCCAACTCGTAGCACAACTGACCTCAGCTTTTGGCATGAACATACAATAAGGTGCAACAGGCAATTTCTTCGAGTCACAAAATTGCCAGTTAACATCGAATCGAATGCGTTAAGGATAGCGGCTGGGCCTGCGGACCAACTCGAACCGTCCACGGCAACGCGTCCCTTCCCAATCCTCAACTTCCCACAATTGAGGAGTCATCCGAAAAGCAAGAAAACTGCTGATATGAAGCGCATCTTGTATTCAAAAAACAGCGAGGATTGGGTAACTTGGAATTGGTTCCAGACAATTTTTCGGGAATGCCCAGGGCATTGGTGGCCAACTCTTGTCGGATTTGCTCGTCGACGCAATAGCCACCTCACCTCATTGTTAAATCACCAATCAGTTCCAGACACGAAGTTTTGGTCAGCCGTTCGGCCACCATCAGAATACGAAGCACAGCGCAGAGCCAGTATGCTTGACTCAACCAACAATCAATGGACATCAAGAGCAAAGGACACCAGGCCAGTCGAAGGCCGATCCGAAATTGATGTAATCTTCAACCACGCAGACTTCGTGGTCTTCCTAGAAGCAAAGCTTGGCTCTGACATCTCTATGAGTACGAGCTACGACCCTCAACGCAACCAGATCGTTCGCAACATCGATTGCCTCATCGCAAGCGCTGGCAATCGAGTGCCGATCTTCTGGATGATTGTAAAGGATCAAAAGCCCGACAGGGCATATGTTCAATTAATGAGCAGCTACAAGGCAGATTCAAGTTTGCTGTGTAAAGCGCTGCCGCATAGGAACGAAAGTACCCTTTCAGAGATTGCAAAGAATCTCACTTTCGTGATGTGGAGCGACTTCGAGGAGGTCTTCAGTAAGCATGGAGTAGACCCCGAGGCCACCGCAGTAAACCTTGAATTAGTTCGTCGTGTACTGAACCAGCAGACACTTGACAGTTGATCTAGAGCGAAGCGCAGAAGCGGCAAATAGAGCAACGATCCAGCCTCAAGACTCAGGGAGGTCTTCGGCGCTGGCGGCGGTGAAGCAGGCGGCG
>CAZZGS010001209.1:0-1505 GCA_964653845.1 uncultured Bryobacter sp. | reverse complement strand
TCACTTCCTCGAAATCGGTATTTAACAACACAAGCGCGACTAGCTCAAAATAAGCCGCCCGCTCCGCAGCTTCCCCTTTTTGTTCCAGTTTTGACGCAGCCCCTTTGATCGTGACTGACGGAACATCGTCGACGAATTGAAGCTCGGCTGTCGCCCCACTTGAAGAGTTGTCAAGGAAGCGAGCCATCCGCTCCTCGAGTATTGTTGCGCCGCGCGCCAAACCGCCCCGTCTCTGACGGGGAATTTTGATTAAACTAACGGACGTCGAATCCTGGCCTCGCAATCGGGCTCCTCTTTCCACTTGGAGGCTATCCGTAGCAACCCAACCCTTCACCTGAGCACCCGAAAGAAGTTGAACGTTGCTCCTGGGTGAGAATAGGTGGCCAAAAACAGCCGCCCCGCGCGCAATTCGAACTGGCCCGCTTTCCACCCTAATCTCGAGCCATTCAGGAAGGTCTTCTCTTCCCATAGTTCCCTGCACCATGCCGAGCGATCCAACGGTGAGGATTACCGGCCCATCCAAGAGGATCCTCCCACCTGCAAGTAAATCAAGCGATTCGAGATCGTATCGCTGGGGCCCAGCAGCGTCCGGAGATCCAAGGACGAAGCTGGCGTTCTTTATTGTAATCCGCCCATACGCGCCGGGTGGGAGTTTGGTTGATTCGAGTAGAAGTTCGGCATCGATGTCTTTGACTTTCGGCCAATCAGGTAACTTGGATCCACTGCGAATAATTGCTAACATGCCTTCGGTCGGTGCTCTCCGGGAAGACAGTGTCGGGAACGTCCGTTCACGGGCGGTCTTCGAGCCTCCAAACTCGAGGGCTGGTTGAAGGAATCTCTGCCCGCCTTCCACGTTGCCGTCGACCACGATACTACCGCGGGCGACAACAGCCTCGGCGCGCATGCGTGTGACAGCATCGATCGGCGATACTGAAGCGAGTATAATTCCGAGGGTAGCAATGGAGATTCTCATGTTTAATGCGGTGCCCGGGTTTCCGTAAGTGTTGCGTCTTCTGCAAGGACTCGCACCGGGCCCTCGATTAGGCCGTTGCGGCGAGAAACATTGTCAAAGTCAGCCTGGGCGTTAACCAATGACAACATCGTGACTGGCAACACAATATAAAGTACCTTTAATACGCTGCCAGCGCCTGTCTCGAAATCCTTTCGCTTCATAATCCGTCGAGGAGAGCATAGGAGCGGTTGTCCCCTGCCAAGTGCAATAAGCATTAGAACCCCATGGGATTGCGGTTAACCGTCTTGCGAATATTATGGCGGGAGAAATCCCTATTTCATTAACACATCTAATGCTGTGATCGATTCAGTATAAGCAGTTTTCGGGCCACTTGCTTGCCGAAGGATTCAAAGAGTTTCATAAGTCACTAACGATTCGAAGTTTAGGCCGATCATCTGCCGCGGGCTCCATTCATTCCATAGGGGCCGTCTCCGACACCAACTCCGCCAAGCTGTACGCCGCTTCGTTGTCGGGGTCGATGTGCCGACCGAGG
>CAZZGS010001208.1:0-1509 GCA_964653845.1 uncultured Bryobacter sp. | reverse complement strand
ATCTACACCCGGTATAGCCAGGCGCTCGCCTACACGAACAACGGGCGAAACCAGCTGACCTACGTGCTGGCGAAGGCGCGACCGGGGCTCGATCCGCGCGACGTGGCGGTCGAGATTTCTCGGCAGACCGGACTGAAGGCGATGTCCGCCAACGATTTCCGATGGGCGACGATCTGGTATTTCCTCACCAACACCGGCATCCCCATCCCCGGACAGAATCGAAATCTTCTGGTCCCTGTTCCACACTCCCAACACGAGATCTTCATTACCGGCCCAAAGGTCAATGCCTCGCTCTGTTTCTACTACGGCATTGATGGCAAAGCTGTTATCCGTCCAATCGATACGAAAGATCAGGCCTGGATTCTCGGCAACACCGTTCATACTTACAAAGGCGATCAGGCAATCGAAGCCATGCGTATGATCGGCGAAGTGATCCGTGTCTACGCTGCGGTCAAAAAGGCGCACCCCGAGCTGCCCTTCGGCGGCTATTACCGAATGGGAGTATGCAACGACCCCAACGCCATCGTCGAATCCAAGCTCAACGGCAAAACTACCCTATACCCGCTCACCCACGACAAGAGCCTCTTCACCGGCTACGGTGAAGTTAGCGATATCGTAGCCAAACTCCCCCAGGACGAAGAGTCCACGAGTAAAGAACGGGTCATAGGTTCGCTGCCCGTCTCCAGCCTCGACAAACTGCCAATGGCCAGCCTCCGCTCCGACCTGCTCGCAGCCAGCGCTGTCTCTACCTCTAGCAACTATTGGCTCTGGTTTCTGCTGCTACCAGCTGCTTACTTCGTCTGGAGGAGCTTTTCCGCCGCCTCGCGGTAAGCCTTCGTCTTCGGCTCATCCGCATTCCAACTGATCCGCTCGGCAGCATCCGCAGCGAAGAAGGTCCCCTGGGCAATCGCCCGGGTCACCTTGGCCATGTTCGAGTAGTCGATCTTCTCCCATTCATCCCCAAGCTGGTGATAGTCGGGGAAAGCATAGGTCACGCTCATAGTAGTCGAAGGAACCCCAACCGGAGCAAACGCCGCATTGTCGCTCGCATTGAAGTAGGGGTCGCTGAACTGCTCATGCTTCACAATCTTCAGCTCCGTCGCCTTGCCAGCCGCTTCGATGTGCTTGTGGATAGTCGAGAAATGATATCCGGTCAAGTTCACCTGCCCCACGTTCGGGCCTTCGCTGGAATCGGTCCTGCCGATCTGCTCGAGATTGATATTGGCCACCATCTTTGCTAGCGGCACTACTGGATGCCGCACGAAGTAACGGCTGCCAAGCAGGCCGCGCTCCTCGCCAAAGAAAGCCACGAACAGGATGCTCCGCTTCGGGGCCGCAGGCAACTGCCCAATCAGACGGGCACTTTCGATCACGCCCGCTACCCCGCTCGCGTTATCGTTCGCCCCGTTGTACACCTTATCGCCCTTGTTGTTCGGGCGAACCCCCAGGTGGTCGTAGTGCGCTGTCAGCAACACATACTCGTCCTTAAGCTGCGGGTCGCTGCCCGGA
>CAZZGS010001207.1:0-1510 GCA_964653845.1 uncultured Bryobacter sp. | reverse complement strand
CTACAAACAGTGGACTGCCAAATCCTTCCCAAGATTCCTGGTCGTCGAGATCCAACACGCCAATCCTTTCTATGACGATTCCTACGCCGTCAACAGCGCGAATCTGGGCCCCTATGGCGACGCCATCATGTACGAACTACTCCCCGAAATCGAGCGCCAATTTCGCGGCATCGGCCAAGGTTGGGCCAGATTCACTTACGGGGGTTCAACCGGCGGATGGGAAGCACTGGCCGCCCAAATCTTCTACCCCACAGAATTCAACGGAGCATTCGGAGCCTGCCCCGACCCAATCGACTTCCGCGCCCACTCCACCATCAACATCTACGAAGACAAGAACGCCTACTTCACCGAAGGCCCACACCAGCGCATCCCCAAGCCCGGCAAGCGAGACTATCTCGGGCACGTCTCGGCAACCATGCAAACCCTCAACCAAATGGAACTGGCGTTAGGCAGCAAAACTAGAAGCGGCCAGCAATTCGACATCTGGGAAGCCGTCTACTCACCAGTCGGCCCGGACGGCTACCCTGCACGCCTCTGGGACAAAGAAACAGGAGCCATCAACCCGCAAATTGCCACTTACTGGCGCGATAACTACGACCTCCGCCACATCTTACAGCGCGACTGGGCCAAACTCGCCCCCCAACTCGAAGGCAAGCTCCACATCTACTGCGGCGACATGGACAATTTCTATCTCAACAACGCCGTCTACCTGATGGAAGACTTCCTCAAAACCACCAACCCGCCCTACAAAGGTGAAGTCAAATACGGCGACCGCGCCGAACACTGCTGGAACGGCGACCCCAACCTCCCCAACGCCATCTCCCGCCTCCGCTACAACACCATCTATTTGGACAAGATCCTAAAACGAATTGAGGGCAACCACCCTGCGGGGGCTGACCTCAAATCCTGGCGCTACGACTGAACAGGCAGTCTAACGCTCGATTTTGAAGCCAATCTTCACAGTGACCTGAAATTCGGTCACCATGCCGTCCACAATCCGGCCGCGCTCATCCACAACTTCAAACCACTCCATGTGACGCACGGTTTTCGAAGCTTCGGCCACAGCTGACTTCACGGCTTCGGCAAAGCTGTTGGGTGATGTCCCAACAAGCTCAATCATCTTAAATGTTCCAGGCATAATACTTCTTACCTTCCTTTCGATTCCTGGCTACAGTTTACCCCCGTGATACGCTGACGCTGATCATGCGCACCATCTTACTAGCAGTATTCCTCACCGCAGCATCGGCATCGGCAGCCGAGCCCTTCATTATTGAAACCAACGTCATCTACGGCATGTACTCCGGCGCAGCCCTACTCCTCGACGTCTACAAGCCCACCCAGCCCAACGGCTACGGCATCATCTATGTCTCCGGTAGCGGCTGGACAACGCCCCTCGCCTACAGCGCCCCGGCCCTCAAGTCCAACAGCCAGTCGCAACAATACGCCAAGGCTCTCGCCACCGGCGGCTACACTGACTTTGCGGTCAACCACCGTTCCCTCCCTCGCTTCC
>CAZZGS010001206.1:0-1512 GCA_964653845.1 uncultured Bryobacter sp. | reverse complement strand
GTGGCTCAAAGCGCCGAGGAATCGTCTTCAGCGTCCGGTTGATTGAGTTCAATCCCTCAAGCACCGAATCAAGCGAACGCACCATCGCGTAGTTGAAATCCACCTGATCCCGCACAAACCAACCCAAACTCCGGGCGATCAACTGCTTCACGCCCTGAATCACACTGTTCACCGGGCCACCGGCACGCGGGTTCACCCGCCCGATCGCCGCCACCTTCGCATTCGCCTGATCCCGCGCCTCAAGCACCGGCGTGAAATCCGGCAACTCCAGGCCATGCCACATTCCGCTCGGATACCGCGCCATCACCCGCTCACGAATCTCACGAATCGCCAGCTCCAGCTCTTCCTCGTGCGTCAATTGTCCCCGACTAGTCTTTTCGCTCATAGCTCGCTGAAATCTTCGAATAAATCCCGCCCCTTGGCGTAAAATCACCCACCACAGTCAGCTTGCGCGGCTTCGTCGCCCGCACCACATCCTCGAGAATCCGGTTCACAATATTCTCTTGAAAAATACCCAGATTGCGATACGCCAGCAGATACATCTTGTAAGCCTTGAGCTCAAGACAAGCCGCATCCGGCGTATAGCGCACCGTCAGCGTCCCATGATCCGGCAACCCCGTCTTCGGGCACACGCTCGTAAACTCGGGGCTCGAAATCTCGATCTCATAATCGCGGCCTGGAAACTGGTTCGGCCACGTCTCAATCTCCGGCAGCTCGGCCGTCACACCACTGGCAGCGTGGTCATCTGTGTATTGCTTCATTGTTCTTTCAACTTCCGAATCAGCAGGTCCAGAAACAGACCCACGTCTGTCACCACACCCACCGTCTGAGAACTCCCACGGTCGCTCACCTTCGTCGCCACCGCCGGATTAATATCCACGCACACCATCTTCACCCAGCTCGGCAACATGTTGCCGGTAGCAATCGAATGCAGCATGCTCGACAGGCACAACACCACACCCGCATTCTCAATATGCTTGGTGTAGAGGTTCTGCGCCTCGTTCATATCCGTTACCGTATCGGGCAGCGGCCCATCATCACGCAAGCTCCCCGCCAGCACAAACGGCACCTTGTGCTTCACACACTCATACATCACCCCAGTCGTCAGACGCCCCTGCGCCACTGCTCCCGCAATATCCCCGCAGTGATTGATCGCATTGATCGCCCTCATATGATTGCGATGCCCATGTTCTTCCTGCCGCCCATCCTTCTGGCGAATTCCCAGGCTCGTCCCAAGTAATGCCGCCTCAATGTCATGCACCGCCAGCGCATTCCCCGCAAGCAGCGCATCCACCCAGCCCATTCGAACCAATTCCGACAAAGGATTCGCTCCTCCCGTATGAACCACCACCGGCCCGGCAACCACAACCACCTTCTTGCCCTGCTCACGAACCGCCTTCATGATCGCAACCGTCGTCTGCACCGCCGTCTCCACCTGCCGCTCGCTCGACACTTCATTCGACATAAAGCCAAAGCTCAAACGGTCGCGGTCCTTCGTATCGGGTACAACGC
>CAZZGS010001205.1:370-1513 GCA_964653845.1 uncultured Bryobacter sp. | reverse complement strand
GATGATTCACGATATCGAGATCCTTCTCGCCCTCACCGGAAAGGAACCCATCGGCATCCAGGCTGCCGGCATCCACATCTTGAGTGAGAAAGTCGACATCGCCAACGTACGGATGGAATTCCCCGGCGGTGTCATCGCAAACCTTACCGCCAGCCGCGCGTCTACAGAAAAGGTCCGCAAGCTCCGTGTCTTCCAACCCGGTGCTTACCTCAGCATGGATTACGCAAAACAAGAACTCTTCGGCATCGAAATCGGCCCCCAGCGACAGGTCCGCATCAAACCCCAACTCGTCGTCAAAAACGAACCCCTACGCCTCGAACTCGAAGCATTCCTCAATAGCGTCACAACCCGCGAGAAACCCAAAGTAGACGGAGAGACGTCCTTAAAAGCATTGAAGGTGGCCCTCGATGTAGTGGATAAAATTGAATTACACGCAGGCGTTGTCTCCGAAACTCTGAAAGTTGCCGGTTATCCTTCCTACTGATCCAATAGCTCCGCCAATAGAAGATCTCAATCTCATTCGAAATTGGGACGACGGCGCATTCCGTCCAAAAATCGGCCTCGTCTCGATCCTCTCCGTCTTGGTGCACCTGATTCTCTTTGGCATCATCATGGTCACGCCGAAAAGCGTCTTTGAAAGCAACCCCCGTAACCCGCTCGACCTCCAGCAGGTAGAACGCAAAGTCACCCCACTGGTCGCCCCGCGCTTTGAGCTTACGCAAAAAGAACCCAACAAGGGCCCGGTCAAACAGGAACTCACTCTCGACGACCTGACCGCCAGCATGCAGCAGAAGCGGGCCCCCAAGACCTACATCCCGCCACCCACACCAGCACAAAAAGCCGAGCCTGCCCCGCGCCCTGTCGAAGCTCCACCGCAAATCCAGGCCACGATCGCCGACAATCGCACCCTCGCACAACTCGGTACGCCCCAAATAACACCACCAGAGATAAAGCCCCTCGAGCAACCCAAGCGAAGCCCCTTTGAAAACGCAGGCCAAATGGCTGGAGTCAAAAAAGGCAGCGAAGACGGCCGCATCCCCGAAATGAAGCGACAAAGCATCGACGAACTGATGCGCCAAAGCATCCCCGGCTCACAAGGCACCAGCGGCCAGATCGTTACAGACTTACCCTCTCAAACGAACC
>CAZZGS010001205.1:0-360 GCA_964653845.1 uncultured Bryobacter sp. | reverse complement strand
GAACCCGATGCAGCCCCAGAATCAAATCGGCTCAAGCCTTGAACTCTTAAGCGACCCGCAGGGTGTCGACTTCCGCCCCTACTTGAAGCGCATCCTCGCCATCGTTCGTCGCAACTGGTTCGCCGTCATCCCCGAAAGCTCACGCTACGGCCGCCGCGGCAGAACCATGATTCAGTTCTCGATAAGTAAAGACGGGCGTGTGCCCAAGCTCGTGATCTCAGGCCCCTCCGGCACAGAATCATTAGACCGCGCTGCAGTAGCAGGCATCAGCGCCTCCAACCCATTCCCCGCTCTCCCACTGGAATTCAAAGGCGAAGTCATTCGGCTCCAGTTCGGCTTCTCCTACAACATGCCATGATC
>CAZZGS010001204.1:0-1513 GCA_964653845.1 uncultured Bryobacter sp. | reverse complement strand
GCCATCAGTTCGTCCACTTTCGCCACGATCCGGCGTTGTTCGGCGAGGGGTGGGATGGGGATCGGATATGCAGCGAGGGATCGTCCCGTCAGATGCTTGATCGTTGCACCAGTGAAGTAACCTTCGAGCACATCATTGGCGCAATCAATCTGAAGGTTTAGAGCGAGAAATTCTGACAACACCGCATCACATGGACGAACGCGGTGAATGGCTTTTTGGAAATACATCTCTGAGGCTTCATCGCGCCAAATCGCGCAGCGACCAGGCTCCCCGCCTTCGCAGATGAGCAAGTCACCAGTCTTGAGCAGAAGCTCTTCCTCTTCGCGCTCCTCGACACGCATCTCCTTCACGTCATCAAGCTTGAAGCGCATCCACTGGACGTTGGTGTTCCTGAGGTAAGGCTTCAGTTCTCCTCGGTTCTTCTGAGCGTCGAGCATCTTGCCCAAACGTTGTTCACCCACACCGGCGAACCGAATCCAAGTCCAAGAATCAGGCACCAACTGTCGTTCCTCGTCTGGTGCAACCGCCCATCGTTTGAGATCAACCTTGCACTCGCGAAGTGTCTCCAGAGCCGTTCCCTCATTGGGGTCTTGGGGGACGAGTTTGCCTTGGACGGCGAGGGTGAGGATGGCTTTGCGGAGGGCGGCGGGGGGGATGGCGTAGGACTGGTGGAAGATCCACTGGAGGTTGGCCGGGGTGGGCGCTTCGGCAAAGCGGGCCAGCGACGCGCGGGCGAGCGCGGCGTGCCGCGTCTCCCGTTCCTCCTGCTGCAAGGCCAGCCGATCACACAACGCCATCAACTCATCCACCTTCGCCACAATCCGCTTCTGCTCGGCGAGTGGCGGGAGGGGGATTGGGATGTCGACCGCCTTTGCCTGATTCAACTTCGAGCGAGTTGAGCCAGCGACGCGGCCCGTGTAGTCGAACGTGTTCAACCAATGCATGAGAAACACATTCGAGACGAGGATGCCGCGAAAGACATGCGCGTGGTTGTTTACCCACGTCTTGCCCGAAATGAGATAAGCCTTCGACCGAAGGTCATCGAAGAAAGGAACACCATCCTCGCCGAGCAGCACGAGTTCCGCGTCGAAAATATAATCGTCAATCCATCCTTGTTGCTGCGTCGCCCCGTAATAGGGAAAGAGTTCAGTCGGATTCTTGCCCGCGGTGCGAAGGTTCCGCTCGGTGCCGTTGATGGGCTCACGCATGTAATCGAGGCAAACAGCAATGTCGCCGAGTTGCGTGGCGACCCAGCCAAGCGGAAGTGAGAACGGAAGCGCATCATCTGCGATTGGCGGCAGGACTTCTTGTTTCTTGATTTCGCCAGTCTTAACGAGGCGCGCCTTCTCAACTTGGACGCGTTTCAATAACTCATCAGCGGGCTCGTCATTCGGGTCTTGAGCGACAAGTTTGCCCTCCACCGCTAAGTCCAAAACGAGTCGGCGCATTCGCGGAACGGCATCGGGCGCGTCGGCGAAGAGGGCGAACTTTTCAAAGAAGGTTTCCAGCTTCA
>CAZZGS010001203.1:0-1515 GCA_964653845.1 uncultured Bryobacter sp. | reverse complement strand
GTACTGCAGCCACGTCATCAACTTCCGCTGGGATGCTTTCAACTAGATATGGAGGAACAAATCCATCGTCGACAAACGCGAACCCCTTACCGTTCCGCCTCAGGTGACCATTAGCCACCCTTACATCGACATCGGGACGGGGCCCCGGCGCAACGGCGAAGATATCCGTTCGGCCCGACTTTTGGTTTTGTGTGGTCCGAAAAGACACGCCCTGACCTAACAATGGAGGTTGAGATCCGATCCAGGCACTGTCGTCGACTCCAACTTCTATATCGCGATTAATGAAAATCCTCGTACGCTTTTCTTCTGATGCCACGCGCGAGACGACGCCAGATCCGGCATCTGTGCAGTCCCACGTAGATCCTTCCTGACGCAACGCAATTTGAACTATATCCTCGCGACTGCTCGCCAGCTGCTTCCCAACAACGAGAGTTACGGGGTCGCCAATCTTAAAGGAAGAGACACGCGCACCCGGTCCAACGATACTGACCGAGGCACCGCCGTTCGCTCGCACAGAAAACCTCGGAAGGGGCCTTACCTTTCTACCAGGTGGCGCTTCCTTTTGCTGGTGTGGCACGATCACGCCTAGATAGGTTGCAGACCTCACCTCCACCGAATCGAAGCAAAGCACCAGCGCTTCCTGGGAGTGCCGTGCGTAGAAATCTTTCGGATTCTCTGCTTCGGGTGCTGACGGGTCATACCAACTGCTGCTGATCAGCTCTTGAAGCTCCTTGTCGATTCCCCAGCCTTGTTCCTGCCGAATGTTGATGGCAGTGACGAGCTCACTACTTGCCTGAGAGAAATCCCCTCGCTCTGCCAACATCTGCGCAAGTTCACGATGAACATTGACGGTGAATTTGGGATCAGAGCCACATTCCAGTGCGCGGCAGGCGCACGCGAGCGCGAGTTCTGGCTGGTCCTCAGCGTATAAGCGTGCGGCCTCTGCCCATACCCAGAATTCACTTCTTTTGGCCTTGATCACGGAGCCAAGAATGCCAGTGGCCTCCGCGTGTCGATGAATGCGTCTCAGCAAAAAAACCTTGTCCCAATCCAGCCAAAGAGCATCATCACCCTCAGCCACAGGCCGAATTCGGTCTATCCACTCAAGCGCAAGATCGATGTCTTCTGGCGTGACGTCGGGGAAGGCCTTAACCCATTTTGCCAAAGCACGTGCTACGCCAAGTGCGATCGGTGGGTAGCGATTCTCATCGCGCTGGCTGTATTGCCAATCTTCCGTGCCTAAACCATCGTTACCAACCCACCGAATGAACCCTGGAAAGTTTTGAAAATGCGGTGCAATTTTGCACACCTCTCGAATGATGTTGGAGAGCGCATTGTCTGGGCGACGTTTCGGCTGTTTTGCGAATCGGCGAAGTTCCTTATGGATTTGGCTAATGGTCTGGACGGGGACAGGCTGCGAAGCCTTCAGCTTTGCGCCCACCGCGAAAACCAGCGTCTTGACGAGGCCATAGAAAGCCCAATCAATCTGCGTCCTCAGTTTGAAGTCGTCAGGAT
>CAZZGS010001202.1:0-1516 GCA_964653845.1 uncultured Bryobacter sp. | reverse complement strand
AGGTTCCCTGAGTAGTCGCGAACATCGGCGTCCCGCGGGTTCCATGCCGCGTCTTTGATATCGAAAGTATCCAGGTGGCTCGCCGCGCCATTCAGATTGATAAAGATGCAAGACTTCGCCGTGTTGCGAAGAGTCACCCCACGCGACACCGTAACGGCAGCATCGGCATGAGCGCTAAGTAGCCCAGCCGTCGCCGTGCCAAACAAGAAGTGGCGGCGAGTAAAAGGAAGGTGCCCGGAACAGGTTTTGCGTATGAAGTTCATGTTGGCTGCCTTAACGATTAAAAATGAAGTCCAGTTTGTTGACCAGTGCCCACTGCAAGTCGCTGAGCCACTGTGCCCTCACGCCATTGCGAAACTTAAGCGCAGTAGTCAATTCAGGGTCGGTCGGAAATCGCGACATCGTCGCCAGAAACAGCTTCCGGATCGCCTCTTCGTCTGTCGCACTTGTCGCATCCACTTCCAGAATCCGGCTTCGGCTCGAAACATTTGCGCTCGAATTCCCCAGAGTACGATTCACATTCTGCGTATCGTTCATCGAATAGAGCAAGCCCAGAATCGTAGGCTCAGACGAACGGTCAATCGTGATCCAGTTCCCACGCCCCAGATTATTCATGAAGTCCACAATCCGAAAGTCCGTCGAAGGCTCGGTCGGGTCCGGCAACTGGTTCGCATACCAAAGCACTCGACCAATCCCCGGAATCTGCATCGGCTGTTCTGTTCGTGTCGCGGTAATCAACGAATCATAAAGCTCCTCAGCTCTCAACCGGCGAGCCTCATGCCGCGCAAAGTACTTAACATAAGCCGGATCCCACTTACCCTGATAATTGCTCGACAACTGGTAAGCCTCAGAGTTCAGAATCTGCCGCAGCAACGGCTTGAATTGGTAGTTGTTGGCAATAAAGAAATCAGCCAACTGGTCCAGCAACTCCGGGTGCGTATTCTGCAACGGCCAATCCCCAGGCGGCGGCTTATTCGGGTCGGTTCGTTCAAAGTCCCAGGCTTCCGGCGGATCGACAATCCCGTGGCTAAACAGATAAGCCCAAATATGATTTACGGTAGCCCGGGCAAACTGCTTGTCAGCGGTGAGAATGCGAGCATAGTCCTGGCGCCAGTTCCCGCTCTGCGGCTTCTCACCCGTAGTCAGGTAGACCGGCTCGGTGATTGCATTGATCCGGATCGGGCGGTTGCCAGGATTGGTCGCCGAAACAGAACCCGTATAAGAGCCATAGTTCCGGTCATTGATAATCACCCGCGGCCGAAACCCAATATTGTCGTCCGACCAGCGAACAAACTGCATCCGGCTCAACCACGAAGACATTTGCCAAAACTGATTCCGTGTCCGCTTGGTCAGAAAGAGATTGATCTTCTCCAGATGCGACCGTCCGTTATGACAGGAGATGCACTCGGTCTTGTACCCCAGAAAAGTAGTAGTGATCTTGTCGGTGATGTCGTCCCAGGAATCCTGCACCGGCCCATTCACATCCATCCAGCGGGCAAAAAACTGCGTCCCCGGC
>CAZZGS010001201.1:0-1517 GCA_964653845.1 uncultured Bryobacter sp. | reverse complement strand
TCCCCTATTTATCCAACTGCGGTTTGTCTCACTTTAGGGGTGCACTACAGACTGACCCGTCACTGCGCATATTATTGGCATTTTTGCCATTTTTTCTGCGAACTAACCACCAGCCACTCCAAGCGAGCCCCTCCCTCAATTCCCGCATTTATGGGGCTAACTCGTTAATAAGAGGGCCTTTATCCAAACTTCCGCAGCCAGCAACAATTTCAAGCTCCCACCCCTCTTCACCCCAAATTTCTCGAAAAACCCAAAGGGACGGGTCAGTTTCCTGCCTGCAAGCCTTCCAGCAAAACCTACTCCGGCGGAACCGTTATCACCACCGACAGCTACAACCCGCTCGGCCGCCTCACCCGCTCCCGCCAGATCTCCAGCTCCACAACCTACCGCTTCGGCACCGGCACAAAACCCGGCTACGAATACTTCCTCAACGGCCCCTCTCCGTACACCGTTATCTTTCAGGAAGAGAGTTGCAAACCGGCAATGATGATCCCTCAACGGCCGGCGGTTTATCTGTAGGCGTCTTTGCGGTTGCGAACACGCACCACTTCGATGGCGTCGCTAGCCTTTTTGAGATAAATGAAGCGCCAGGCACCGACGCGCAAGCGGAAGAGAGGTGGATCAAAGCCTTCGAGTTGCTTCACGTTGCCGACCTCGGTCTTGAGGAAACGATCAAGGGCCTTGAGTAGCCGGAGTGCGGTGTCGCGATCAATGGCGCGAACATCGGCGCGGGCTTCTAGGGTCCAGAGAACGCTCCTAGCCATTGAGCTTGGTTGTGGGGAGCGGATCGGGCTCGTGGGCCATCTTCTCGAAGTCGGCCATCGTGAGACCAAAATCGGCGAGGACTTCTTCCATGGAAACTGTGCCGTGCTTTTCGAGTGAATCCAAACCAACCTGAATGGCGCGGCGGTCTGCTTCGGCTTCCTCTTCATCCTCTTCTTCATTATCCACCATGACTTCGAGCAGAGAGCGGACAGCGCCGAGCTTGGCGGGGGGAAGTTGATCGAGCAGGGCGTGCGCTTGCTTGAGTTCTTGTTGGAGGTCGAGGGCCATTCGAGTTACTTCCTTTCGCCGCCATTGGAGACGGTCTGCCAGCGGCGTACTGCGTTCTTGCGGATGACATCGAGCGTGGGTTGGGAGCAGCCGGCTTCATAGCTGCGCAATTGGACGACGTGAGTGCCGATAGGTTCGGCAAGTTGCGCCTGGGTGAGGCTGTTGCGCTTGCGGAACTCGGCGAGCCGTTGGGGATAATCGGGAGGAGTAGCGGCACTGATGCCCACATAGCCAAGATAAGGAGGCAGAACAGAAGCGTTAACCTGAAGCGACAGCATATGCTGACCAACTTATAACACGTATGCTTATCGACAGCAATCTCATCTGCAGCCCTGTCGAGGCAAAGTAGAAATGTCCGGTTCATATCGGGCGCACTGACAGCCTGGGCGCACTGACAGCCTACCCTTCGCTATGCATTTCATTGGCATTTTTGCCAGTTTTCCGCGATCCAACCGCCAGCCATC
>CAZZGS010001200.1:0-1537 GCA_964653845.1 uncultured Bryobacter sp. | reverse complement strand
GTGCTTAACGGCGCGAAATGCATAACCAATTGCATCGGAGGAACTCGTGCACCCGTTGCTGAACATGTGGCTCAACCCGCGAAAACCATATTGCATCGAGATTTCGCTGGCCAGAGTCCCAAGCGTGCTCGAAGGGATTACGTAAACACTGCATTTCTTCTGCTGCCCACTGTAATAGTAAGAATACTGTCGCTCTGTAAATTCCTGATTGCCTCCGCCGCTCCCGACATAGACGCTGACTCTTCTCAGCTCTTCGAGGTCCATCGAAGACCAATCCACTTTTGCGTCGGTCAGCGCCTCACCGGCCGCAGCGATTGCGTATGGCGTAGCAAGTCCAGTCCCCTCAAGATCTTTGGCCGACATGTAGCCAAGAGGATCAAATCCAACAATCTCGCCTGCAATCTGGACGGGCTGGCCCGAACAATCGAATCTTGAGATCTTCTTGACCCCACTCTTGCCAGCGCGAGTATTTCGCCAAAATTCCTCCCGGCTCAAGCCATTAGGACTGATCACACCAATCCCGGTGATGCATACGCGTCGCTTTGTCATGATTGTTAAAGAACTCCAATGCTACCATTAGGTTGCGGCATGATCGACTCGCCTTCTCTGGATTCCTTGCCAGACCCTCCGGCGCAAAACCCGGGCCTTGCTTATCAAAAACAAACCACCCGCACCGACCGGCTCTTCGCCGCGTTGCAGGCAGCTTCTCTTGCCTCAATGCTTATGATTTTCTGGTGTGGAATCGCCTCTCGATTCAGTTCCCATTCTTTTTGGACACTGCCAAACCTGATGGCTGGACTTTTCTATGGACAGAACAGCCTGCGGCCCGATTTCGGCTTCCACACACTTTCAGGACTGTCCATACACCTCCTCTTTTCGACAGTATTTGCTCTGGTCTTCGCCTCAATCATTCCACCCACTCTACGCCCGCTCACCTCTCTCGTCCTCGGAATCCTCGCCGCTACCACCTGGTTTTACCTTCTGGACGGATTTTTCTGGCGAAATTCCTTCCCGTTGGTCTCACAATATTCACGCCGACCGTCGATCTTCTTCTCCTTCGTACTCCTTGGCATTTGCGTTGGTTTATACTCAATACTTGTGCGCTCTTCAAAAGAGACGCAAATCTCCGCCGCATAAGGCCCTGCCTTAGGTGTGAGAATTTCCCTTGGACCAGGTATTTCGTTTGAAACCCAACCAGATCAGGCTTCGTCTCCTCATAGGCGCAGAGTGGAAAGGAACCAGCTTTAGATGATGTCTTACAGGCGAGCAAGCCTGGGTATGCCATTTCTGCAGTCTATTGTTGTTGTTCTGGCGTTCTCATACTCTTCACTACTCGCGCAGCAAGCTAGCCAGCAGCCCCCGGTATCTCAAAGCCCGGCACCACAGCCAGCCAAGCCCAAACCCGCGAATCCCTTTGAAAATGTCCCTTCGTCCACTCCGGTTGATGCGCCGAAGCCGGAGCCTCAGGCCCCTGCCAAGCCAAAATTGGAGAACCCGGCTCAGGCCGCACCAACCGTCGCTACCCCAGCACCGGAAC
>CAZZGS010001199.1:0-1538 GCA_964653845.1 uncultured Bryobacter sp. | reverse complement strand
ACATAAAGCCAAGAAACATCCGGCGAGCTTGCAAGATCATTTCGCACCCCTCCAAGGTTGAATTTAATCTCCGATGCTAGCAGGCTTTCGTTACAGATTGGTCAACAACACTAGGGACTACAGCCCCCGAAAGTACTGATGGCTTACGGGTATTTCGGCCCCTCCCTTCATTTCCACAATGCCATTACCACCCAACATCATGCGCAACCGGCGAACCTGGTCACGTCGCACAATCGCCGATTCATGCACTCGTGCAAACACTGCAGGATCGAGTTCTTTTTCCAATTCTTCTAACGTCTGGTGAACAATCCGCGATCCCTTTATTGTGTGAATACAGGCACACTTCCCCGCAGCTTCGATCCAGCAAAACTCATTCTCATGGCCGCTCAAAAAAGGCATCAGGCTCCTTTTACGAATCACACTTCCTGAAGTAACGAAAAAGTCCTGGAGAATCTCCCTCCCCTACCGGGGCAACCGTTGCGTCAGGAACCCGATGATTGCCCCAACAACGAAGCCAGGAAGCATGATTTGCAAATAGTAGTGTTCCCCTGTCTCGGCCGGCATTGAAGCCACCAGATAGGCAAAGAACAAGCCCAATCCAGCTCCCAGCCCAAGCCCGACAGGTACTGATTGCACCTTACGCGCAACGATGCCGCAAATCAGCCCCACCACTAGGCCCTTAAAGGTCGATCCCAAAAGAATCCCCATGATAAATGGCCGAACCGCTGGGGTAAACCACGCCGTCAGCCCATCCACAAATCCCAATCCCGCTCCGGCCACAAGGCCAATCAAAATCTTGTTTGTCATTTTACTGCCTCCACTGATCTATTACACTGCGGCGCGAAATCCTTTAACCAGGCCGAAAGAAAAACAGCAAAATCCTCACCAGTAGATAACTAACCAGTAGTAAAAGCAAGACCCGGTTCCGCGATACAAATCGCAATCCGCGTTCCCAAAGTTTCTCCTCATAGGCGCTCACCGCCATTTGATCCTGAAACCGCCGCAGATCCTGAGCTAGCTCCCCCACCTCCTGATATCGGGCCACAGGATCATCCGCTCGCGCCTTCGCCGCAATCGCCAGCAAAGGTCTTGGAGCACCTAAAGGCAAAATTTCTTCAAGCAACACACCAAGTGAGAAGATATCCGTCCGCGCGTCAACTTCTGCTTCTGGTGCCATATACCGCCGCGTTCCCGCTCTCGATCCTCGCGCCCCAGACCAGAGCGCAATCCCCCAATCGAGCACCATTACCTGCCCAAACTGTCCGGTCAGAATATTCTCCGGCTTCAGGTCGCGATGGATCACTCCCTGGCTATGTGCAAAGCCAACCGCCTCACAAATCTTGGCAGCAACCGCAAGACATTCGGCCAACCCGTCAAATCGCCGCAGTGGCTCCCCATCCACCAGTCGCATCACGCAATATCCACGTCCATCAGCCAGAGTCCCGGCGTCATAGAGCGGAACAATCCCCGGATGCTCGAGTCTCGCCAGCGTCCGCGCTTCTTCGAACCCGTCACCAACAGGCCCAATTACTTTGAGT
>CAZZGS010001198.1:0-1543 GCA_964653845.1 uncultured Bryobacter sp. | reverse complement strand
TTCCGAAGTGATCCGGATGGCAGTGTAAATGAGCGGGATCTGACCTTCCGGAAACTGGATGTCTACGGCGGGACCAGCGACCTGAATGATTTTGCCTACAACGTTTGTGGCGGTAGTGGACATAAGTTGAATAACTCCGATTTAACCCAAAGCGGCTGCGCCGCTAACGATTTCGATGATTTCCTTGGTAATACTGGCCTGGCGGACGCGGTTGAGATACAGCGTCAAGCCTTCAATCACGTCGGCCGCATTCGTGCTGGCGGCGTCCATGGCGGTCATACGCGCGGCATGTTCGCTCGCGGCACTCTCCAGCATGGCCCGGTAAATACCGGTCTCGACGTATTTGGGCAACAGCGTGCCGAGCAACTGCAAGGCCGATTGCTCGTAAATATAATCCTTCGGCTCTTCGCTGCCAGCGACAGCTACGGGCAGCAACTGCGTCACAGTCAACTTCTGAGTCATGACGCTCTTAAATTCGTTGTAGATCAGATAGACCGCATCGATGGCTTCGTCTGCGTAGAGAGCAGTCACTTTGCGAGCGATCGCGGCAGCATCGGCAAAACGAGCCTTCTCGACAACACCGAGATGCTCACCCGAAAGCTTCATCTCACGGCGGAAGAAGAAGTCGCGGCCCTTGCGGCCAATGGCTTCCACCTGAAATTCTGCCTTTGGGTGTTCCTGAATAAAGACCTGTGCAGCCTTGGTGAGGTTCGAATTGAAGGCACCAGCCAGACCACGGTCGCTAGTGACAAGTACGATCAGGATGCGCTTTTCTTCTCGAACGGCAAGCAAGGGGTGGCTGACTTCAGCACCCGCAGTCGCAGCCGCACCAGCCACGTCGGCCAGCATATTCGCGTAAATTTCTGAATACGGGCGGGCTGCCAATACTCGTTCCTGCGCACGGCGCAGCTTCGCCGCAGCCACCATCTTCATGGCTTTGGTGATCTGTTGCGTGTTTTTTACCGACCGAATCCGGCGGCGTAAGTCAATGAGGCTAGGCATGGCCGTGTAGCTTCCCTACTACTTCTTTACGTGCTCGTTCTTTACGTGTTCAGCGACGAAGCGATCCTTGAATTCCTTCACGGCCGCGTTCATCGTTTTCTTGAGGTCGTCGCTGAGTTCCTTCTTCTCACGAATCTCGGAGAAGATCGCAGGATAGGCATTGTCAATGAAGCGATAGAGATCGCCTTCAAAGGCCTTCAGCTTATCGAGCGGTAGATCGTCGAGAACACCACTGGTGCCGCAATATACGATCACAACTTGTTTCTCAACCGGCAGCGGCGAATACTGCGGCTGCTTCAGAATTTCCACCAGACGGGCACCGCGAGTCAACTGCTGTTGCGAAGCCTTATCGAGGTCCGAGCCGAACTGCGCAAAGGCAGCCAGTGCGCGATACTGTGCCAGTTCCAAACGCAGCGAACCCGAAACCTGACGCATGGCCTTGATTTGGGCGCTGCCACCAACCCGCGATACCGAGATACCGACGTTGACTGCAGGGCGGATGTTTGAGTTGAACAAGTCCGACTCAAGAAAAATCTGACCG
>CAZZGS010001197.1:0-1546 GCA_964653845.1 uncultured Bryobacter sp. | reverse complement strand
GCTCTCTTGTGTGGTGGACCAGAGAACGTCGCCTTCTCGGTTGACGATGCGGACGGCGGCTACGGCTTCGTGCTTACGCTTCAGATGTGACGTCAATGGAAGCTGCTGCTCGCCCGTAGTTTCTGCCGTTGAGAGAACCGCGACCAGTGGAGGCAACAGTGCGGACGCCTGGACTATCGTGTGAAATGAAGTTGCTCGTTAAAGACCAATTCTTCGGCTGTGCCGACCTACTTCAAGGTATTGCGAAGCGGGTTGAGGTGATTGCGGGGAAGACGAGGACGCGGAAGCTGGTGAGGGTGAAGGACTGAGTCACCAGAAGCGCGGGCCGCTGTAGTGGAGGTTGGTTGCAGTGGCAGAGATTTCCCAGGCGGCACCGATCAGGACCAAGCCTATGAAGGCTGCCATCCAAATCAGGACGAGGGTTTTGTGATTTGAATCGTCCGGGCTGGCTGCGGCTTCTATCGCCGGGATGGCGTGGCGATGCTGGCCGGCGTTGAGGATTCGAGCGATATCTTCCGCTCTTTCGAGAGCCATCTTGAGGGTTGGTTGTGGGCCTGTGACATCGACCTGGCGTCCTTGCCTGGTTTCGACGCCGGCGGAGAAGTAGCGCTCTGTTTCTTTATTTTCTTCGTCATGATTGACTACCGTGCGGGCGTAGGCGTGGCGGATGTCGTTTCGGTCTACGGTGATGGAGCGAAGCATGGGGATTGGAGGTACCGAGACCTTGACCGAGTCTGGACGGACGGTTGCGATGCGGAAGTTGAGGGCGAGTGCGACTGCCAGGTACAGGAAGAGGAAGAAGGGCGGGATTATGATGCGGATGCCCTCGCCGAAGGTTGCTGGATCTTTGAGGGTGACCCAGATGATAGGGGCGAAGATCGCTACCAGGATTCCGGCTACGATGCTAACGAGTGGGTGGACCCAGCGGCGGCGAACGCGGAGTTGCATTGCACTAGTTTAGCCACAAGGAGCGCATTCTATTCGACCAGCCGGGATTTCCGAAAGAATCAGCTGCAATTCAACTAGGCCGAAGATTCCTCAATCGCCTCCATAACTTGCTTTACGATTTTCGGATGCAGCACGATTCCACTGTGGAAGGGGATCACTACCCTTGCGGTTGTCTTTTCGTAAATGCGATGACTGCCCTTCGATCTGAGCCAGATGAAGCCCGCTTTGAGAAGTATTGCTTCGGCCTCAGTTGCGGTCAATCCAGGAAGTTAGGCATGAACCTCAATCGATGTGGTGAGAACCACATGATTGAAGGCAGCGGATCGCTGGTCGTCGGTGAGGGTTTCCAGATACAGTTCAACAGCTTCCTTGATATTGGTGAGCGTCTCTTCAATTGTCTGACTCTGGGACTGGCAACCCTTAAGTTCGGGGCACCAAGCGTAGCATCCATGCTCATCTTCTTCGATTACAACACTTACTTTGCGCACCATGTCTTTCATGCTACCGCCTTGCTCCGGATCAGTCCCGGCCTTTGGCAATCTGCGGGGGGAACTTGCGGGCGCGGTCGAGGTCTGAGCGGAGTTGGCGGGTGATCTTG
>CAZZGS010001196.1:0-1547 GCA_964653845.1 uncultured Bryobacter sp. | reverse complement strand
GTGAACTTAAGACTCGCGTTTGCTTGGGGCTTCATTGCGGCGAACTCGGTATGATCGAGATCCTCAGCTGACCAATCCGTGGTCATCCGCATCTCGACGCGAAACATCCGTGGTCTCTTTCCATTTTTGATAGCATTGATCCACGCAAGAGAGGCCGTCGGTCTCTTGATTTCGATCCGCTCAAATACAAGGTGCATCAGTTCCTTACGCCGATCAATAGGCAGAAGCATTATCATCTCATCGAGTTTCTGTAGTGAACTACCCACGTCGGCGGCAGTAGGCTGGGCAATGCGCAGGGCTCGTATCTTCGCCGCTAACTGTGTTCGTTCGTCCTCCAGCTTCGTCCTCTGCTGGTTTAGGATCTGCCATTCCTCGTTTACCAGATCGCTGATTCCGACACCGTTCTTGATGGCAGCCATGCAGTTTCTAGAATACTCTGACAACTTAGCATGTTCGCCATTGATGTCTTTCAGTGATTGTTCGGCCAGTGCCAATTCAGGGCGCAGGGCGGCTTCGGTTGCCTCAAGAGTTGCAGATATAATTTCAGGCCGCTTGATGACTTCCCGGGTGTAACCGATGATTGCGCTCTCAATCGCGTCTGCTGGGACGGCACCCACTGTGCAGCCGCAATTTGCCCCCTCCTTGTTAGTCAGGACGCATTTATAATACCGATGAAGCCGGTCGCCCTTGCGCGCTTTCCCTGAGTATGTCGGGGTCATAGCATACCCGCAATCGCCGCAGTAGATTATGCTCTTGAGCATGTAACCGTTCTTGTCGGCCTTGGTCATCCGAGTGCCATAATTCCTTGGAGCGTTCAGTCTTTTATTTGCCGCCTCGGCCAAGTCGTCAGATATGATCAGTTCATGCTTACCTGGCATTGTGATCTGGTCCGAAACCGAATCGGGATCAGTGCTTGTGCGCTTCTCTGGATTCGCAACGCGTAGCAAACCACGGTATAAAGGATTAGTGACGATCGTGCGGAGACTTGCGGTGGTGAACGAGCGCTGCGTTCGTTCCACCAACTTGATTTCGGAATTTCGCCCTTGGTAGCGTGACGGCCGGCCAAAAACACCCTCCTTTTTCAATTTCAAAGAGAGGTCGTATAGCGTGACTCCATTGGCGATCTCCTCGAAGATTCGCTTAATCACAGCAGACTCTGCCGCGTTGACGGTCAGTAAATGGGTGGTCGTGCAGTAGTCGTAGCCAAATGAGGGGACCCCGCCCTGCCAGTGCCCCTTCTTCGCCTTCATGTAGACCTTATCGCAAATTTTCTCGATGGTTGCACTCCTCACGAACTCGTTCGTCGACTGAATGATGTTGCGGGTATATGCATCAACTGCATTTTTCTTGGGCATACCCTCTTTGATTGTGCATACCTGCGCACCGTGAGTCGCAAGGAAGGCTTCAAAGTTTTTCGAGTCCCGCAGGTCACGTTGCAGACGGTCCATCGATTGCGAGACTACCATGTCGATCTTTCCATGCTGAACATCGCGTAAGATTCGGTGATAGGCAGGGCGACTCGCCGCCTTCGAGGACACACCTTCATC
>CAZZGS010001195.1:0-1548 GCA_964653845.1 uncultured Bryobacter sp. | reverse complement strand
GTAATAAGGATGCGCGTACGGTCGTTCTTTGTCACACGCGTAAGGTGCCGCCACTGGCCGCTCGACGTTGTCTGAAACCAATAACCGCTGCGGCCCGCACCCGCGACCCTGGATCTTGCCTTCCAGCATCCCCAGTTGCGCCCGCTGCAGCGCCTCCGACTTCGCCATCCCGGGGTTTGTCTGGCGTATCTTATAAAACTCCATCATGAATACGGCCGTCGATCGATCATTCACATTCCAGAGGCTGGCCAACACCGCCTGTGCTCCCAGTTGCTGCCCCACATTGGCCAAGCTATCCACCTCGCGCCCGTCTTCATCCCCTTTGTTTTGCAATCCCGTCTGACAGGCCGAGAGCGTCAACAAGTTGACGCCATCGAAGAGCCCGGTCTGGCTGGCCAACTCCGACATCGTCATCATGCTGCCGTCTCCCAGCAGCAATCGGGAATTCGCCGCGTCACCGGGCCGCGAGTCGAAATGCGAAGCTACGTGAACCACATTCACCCGGCGGCCAGGCTTCAAAAGCTGTTTCGCTTGGAACGCCGCATCGAGGTAACTGGCCCCCAACACCGGCTGAATGCCTTCCTTCTCCCGGAAGATCCCGGCCAATTCGTCAGGCACCGCCGGCAAAGGCTGGAATTCGGTACTGCCGCGCGAGGCCCCAAAGCCGATTCCCGTCCAGTCAACTGGCACCGGCTCCTTCAATCGATCGCGGGTCTCCGGTGTCATCAGGCTATGCTGATAGATCTGCCCGAGATACTGTTTGCCATCATGCAAAGCCGTTACCGGCACGTAGCGCAGCGTGCTGTCCAGCGACCATAGAATCCGCTTCGTACCCAGACGGTCCAGATCCTTGCGCAACTCCTCGCCCACCACCAAGCCATAAAACTCCCGCAAGAGCGGCAAAGGATCCTTACCTGGATCTTCTAACGCCCTTCGCAGTTCGGCCACCTTCCGGTTCACCGTTTTCCCCTCGATCGGATGCGGATAGACCTTGCGCGTGTCCGCAGTGATGAGCATCGCGACGATCCTCTTCTCCCCCACCAGAGTGAAGACGGCCACCGTATTATCCCCAAGGACTCTTAGCGTATCCCGCAGTGCGACAGACCGGTTGAGCTCCGCAACGCGCTCTTCCTCGGTCGACTTGGGCAAGAGCTCCTTCCTCAGCCGTTCCAGGTAACTCCGCACGACAGTCTCGGCGGCAACCAGATTCTGGGTCAACGTTTCTACTTCTTGTTCTTCGTCCGCGCTCCTGGAGGGCTTTGCCAGTAGCCCGGATCTCCGTTGCCCCAGATTCATTAGGGGTTCAGAGACTTTACGGTACCCTTCCAGCGCTCGCCGTTCCGTTGGCGTCAAATCGGCCTGCGCGAATTCGTCCGCCAATTTGTCACGGCGCAGTTGATCGAAGGCTTCTTTGGCTTTCAAAAGGTCGAGCACCTGCTGGGCTTCCCCCAACCGTCCTTCGTCGATCAAGAGATCGGCTAAGGAGCGGTAATGACGTTCAATAGACTGGTCGTAGGAGAGACGCAACTGCTGATCCAGGCCTTTGAC
>CAZZGS010001194.1:0-1549 GCA_964653845.1 uncultured Bryobacter sp. | reverse complement strand
CCAAAGAACTAAGGGGATAGGCTGAATGCCAACATTGAACTGGATCGGCAAAGAAGCCGTCGTCAAACACCACAAGGACGTGCCGTTTCGTCTGCTGGAGCCGGTGGCTGAACTGTCCTGCGACAAAGTAGGCGCTGGCGATAAGGCGAGCAGCGGCAACCTGATCGTTCAGGGCGACAACCTGCACGCGCTCAAGGCGCTGCTGCCGCGCTATGCCGGACAGGTGAAGTGCATTTACATCGACCCGCCGTATAACACGGGACAAGATGACCGCGGCGCGGATGGCCTGCGCACGGGCTGGATCTACAACGACCGCGTTGAAAGTCCTGAAATCCGAGAATGGCTAGGTAAGGTCGTCGGCATCGAAGCCGAGGATCTGTGTAGGCACGACAAGTGGCTCTGCATGATGTACCCACGACTACGCCTTCTCAAAGACTTCCTGCGTGACGATGGTGTCATCTTCGCGAGCATCGACGATATCGAGGTTGCTAGCCTGCGCATGCGGTTCGATGAGATTTTTGGTGTCACCAACCGTATCGGCGTCATTGTCTGGAAGAATGCAACAGACAACAACCCAACCCAAATAGCCAGCGAGCATGAATATGTGCTCTGTTACGCCAAAGACAAGCGCAAGATCGCAAGCGAGTGGAAAGCGTCGAGCCTTGAAGTCAAAACCCGCCTGCTTGAAGTGGGTGAGAAGTTCGTTAAGCAGCACCTAGACCAGGTCAAACGCCAAGCGGCCTACACAAAGTGGTACCGCGAGAACAAGCCGCAGCTATGGCCCTTCGAGGACTACAAGTTCATTGACAGCGGTGGAGTCTATACGGGCATGCGCTCGGTTCACAACCCGGGCAAAGAGGGGTACCGGTACGACATAATCCACCCGGTGACCAAGCGGCCATGCCAGCAGCCGCTAATGGGCTACCGGTTTCCCGAGGAATCGATGCAACGCCTCATTCAAGAGGGGCGAATTATCTTCGGAGAAGATGAGACGAAGCTGGTCGAGCTCAAGGTCTACGCCAAAGACTATCGCGCCAAGCTCTCAAGTCTTTTCGAGCTTGATGGACGCATCGGCACAAACGAGATTAAGGCGATCTTCCCAGAGGATAAGCGGCCGTTTGACTTCCCAAAACCCACCGAGCTGATTGAAGAGTTATTGAGCTTCACGACAGGTGCCAACGATTTGATACTGGATTCTTTCGGCGGCTCTGGAACAACAGCAAATGCCGTGCTGAAACTAAATCATGCAGACGGCCAAGACCGCCGATTCATCTTGGTCGAGATGAAGGACGCCATCGCAAGCGGTGTAACAGCTCAGCGTGTGCAACGCGTCGCATCGGGCTACACCAACAGCAAGGGTGAAAAGGTGATAGGACTCGGCGGCGGCTTCCAATTCTGCCGCCTGTCTGCCGAGCCGCTGTTCACTGCCGAGGGGCAGATTCGAGCCGATGTCACGTTCGCCCAACTGTCCGAATTCGTCTGGTTCGCCGAAACCGGCAGCGGTTACACCGGCCAAGGGGATTCGCCGCTTCTGGGAGCGCATGAGGGA
>CAZZGS010001193.1:0-1553 GCA_964653845.1 uncultured Bryobacter sp. | reverse complement strand
GTTCAAGAAGGCGCATAACTTCTTCCAGCGTCTCTGGATCATGACTCGAACGCTCTCTAAGCCAACTCCCACGGGTTTCCGGAGGCACATCGAGAGCCAGTTCGAACAGCGAGTAGACATGCTGCCAACGTTCCGGGGTCATGACAATTTCGACCTCAAGTCTAATATGCGGAAATTAGAGCAAGAAAGCGACATAGTCACGCATCAATCGTTAGATAAGCAGGATCCAGCAAGTTCGCCCAAGAGCCAAGCCTTCGCGATCTGCCAATCGCGATTGACAGTTCTGCTGGTGATACCCAAATTCTCGGCAATATCGTCGATAGACATTCCGGCAAAGAAACGCATTTCCACTACTTTGGCCTGGCGCGGCGCAAATCCTTCGAGCTTGCACAATGCCGTGTTCAAATCAAGAACCAGCGTCTCCCGGCCGTCAATCTTGATCATCGCTTCATGAAGTTCAACACGCTTGGCGGCTCCACCCCGCTTGATCGCATTTCGCTGGCGAGCATAGTCGGTAAGGACCTGACGCATCACATGAGCCGAGGTGGCAAAGAAATGGGAACGCCCGCGCCATTCCAATTCCGTATGGGCAGTCAGACGAAGAAAGGCTTCATGAACAAGCGCCGTCGGTTGAAGCGTATGATCCGGACGCTCATTACGCAGGCATCTGGCGGCAATATTGTGGAGTTCGCCGTAGAGGTGCGGAACTAGTTGTGACTCTGCAGCCAGATCACCTTCGGCCATCCGGTTGAGCAACACATTGATTTCCGATTGAGTCAACATTCCTTGGTGAGAATTGAGTTTACATTACGCTGGCGGGTTGCGCATTAAGATTACATCGCAAGATATACGCTGGTCAGCAGAGTCTACAATCACAAGTTGATGGAAGTACGCTCTCCTAAAACTGGTCGCGCTGGCGGCCTGACTGATTATTGCCGCCGCGACAGGCTGGCAGATCTTTGCGCGACCGGTGCTTGGGATTTCGAACAATGGGGATTATTCGAAGGTGTCGGGCTACTACAAGCTGGCTCCAGTGGTGGGATGGGGCCCGGGGGAAAGTGAGTATTACGTCCCTGACTATGCGTTTGCCGATCGTCATCTTTATGCAAGTGCCCTGACTTCGAGCGAGCATGTCTTTGCCTGGCCGGCGGTGAAGCTGAGCCGGTTGTTGTTTGGCAAACAGAACTTCAGTTTGTTGATGGTGGGGGCAGTGAAGCTGCTTTGGTTATGGATGGCAGCGTGGTGGGTGCTTTGGGGGCTGGCGCAGATCGGGAATTGGCCGGGGCTTGTGCTCGCGACCGTGTGGATAGCTGATGCGAGCACCATCTGCTATCTGCCGGGATTCTACATGGACTCGGCTGCATTGCTGTTTGCGGTTTCGCTGGCGGCTTCGCTGCTTTGGTGGGCGCGTGGGTACTCATGGGCGGCGTTGCCCGCAGTGGGTTCGGCCGTTGGAGTGTTGATGAGCAAGAGTCAACATGCGCCACTGGCCTTTGTGTTTGCGGTGGCTGCGCTGGGATTGGCTTGGTGGTTCAAGCGACAGTGGGTAGTGG
>CAZZGS010001192.1:0-1555 GCA_964653845.1 uncultured Bryobacter sp. | reverse complement strand
GCCTCGAGAGCCTCAAAGATCAGGATGTGCTTGAAAGTGGTAGACAGGTGATCCTGCACACGAATGATGTGCGAGATCCGGATGTCGATATCATCGGCGCAGGATGCCATGTGGTAGGTTGGCATGCCGCTCGACCGGAGCAGTGCGAAGTCTTCAATGTCGTTGACACTCTTGGACTGGGTGGCGTAAACGGCATCGGGAAATTTGATGTAGCGGGCTTCGTGCCGGGGCACACGGAAGCGCAAAACGAAGGGTTCGCCAGCATCTGCGCGCCGTTGGGATTGCTCGGCGCTCATCTCGCGGGCATCGGAATTGAAGAGCCAGGTGCCAGGGCCTTCGCGGTCGTCATCTCCCTGGTGGGCAGGTGTGAAGTCGCGATAGGCATGACCGGCCTCGAAAATCTGCCAGGCGAGGCGTTGGTGTAATTCAATCCGGTCGCTCTGCCGATACTGCTCATCCCAACTGAGACCAAGCCATTTAAGGCCGTCAAATATGGAATTGAGGGAGATGTCGGAATTGCGCTCGACGTCGGTGTCGTCGATGCGGAGGATCATCGTGCCTTGATTGTGGCGTGCGTAGAGCCAGTTAAAAATGAAGGTTCTGGCGCTGCCTATGTGCAAGTATCCCGTAGGCGAGGGGGCGAAGCGAACTCGGGGCATCAAACGCTCAGGATAGCATCGGGGGGAAGAGCCGAGAGGCGGTTCTCGAGGTCTTGAAGTTGCACAAGTGAGAGTTGCTCGGCCCGCAAACCGGCTTCCGGCTGCAAGTCGATCGCGGCTCTCCCGTAAAAAGGGGCCAAGTTATTGCGTAAGGTTTTCCGCTTGTGGGCAAAGGCTCGCGAGGCGAATTTGAGGAAACGCTTGGTTTCAGCAGCATCGAATATTTTAGGCTCAAGTAGAATCACCGCCGAATCGACCTTGGGTGGCGGGGAAAAAGCCGAGGGCGGAACGTTGAATAAAATCGTCGCCTTTGCATGAACCTGAGTGAGGACACTGAGATAGCCGTAGTCGCGGTTGCCGTGTACTGCGGACATTCGCATCGCAACTTCTTTCTGCACTAAAAAGACGGCTCGCTTCCAGGCTCCAGCCGCCTCAAAGACCTTGGATGCGATGGGCGAACTAATGTAGTAGGGCAAGTTGCCGGCGATCACGCAGGGAGCAAATTCCTGAAGATTGGCATCGAGGACGTTCTGATGCCGCACCTCGAGGCGCGTATCGGTTACGAAGTAAAGAGCCAGGTGAGAGACCATGGCGGGATCAAGCTCAATCGCGATTACCTTGATTGCGCGTGGGAGGAGAAAGCGTGTAAGGGCACCGCGCCCCGGGCCGATCTCAACCACCAGATCCTGCTCGCCATCCGGGCAGGCGGCTGCTGCAATTCGTTCCAGAACCGATTGGTCTCTGAGGAAATGTTGTCCGAATTTGCGGGGCAAATCAACCCGTCACGGTGATCGCCGAAGCACCGCGCCTCAGCGTCAGACGCAACTTCGAAGGGATGGCCTGGCCGAGGCTGGTGGCTGGCGCAGCGGAGCGCCACCGGCAGCGCGGCCGCAGAC
>CAZZGS010001191.1:1031-1555 GCA_964653845.1 uncultured Bryobacter sp. | reverse complement strand
CTGCACCCTCGTCACCGCCAGCCCCATCGACGCCGCCATCCACGACGCCTTTGGCAAAGCCCTCGGCCTCAACTGCTACCAGACCTACGGCCCGGACGTGATGCAGCACGACCTCGCTCATTACCTGGGTAAAGACTTCAAGGGCGAATATCTCAATCGATACGTCAATGCAAAGCCGCGCGCTGAGGTAAATCTCTACCACTCCGTCGGCGGTGTCGACACATTAACTGAAGCAGACATCACCAAACGCCTCGCCGACGGCCTCCCTGAAACGCTGCCCGAATGGATCCGTTACAACGGCCTCCATCACATCAAGATCAAGCTCCAGGGCGACGACCTCAAGTGGGACATCGATCGCACTGTCTCGATCAACCGCATCGCCGAAGAAACCAGCCCCAACGTCAACTGGCGCTACTGTGTCGATTTCAACGAGCGGTGCCCCAACGTAGCCTACCTTCTCGAATACCTGCGTAAGGTGAAAGAACTTTCCCCCCGCGGCTTTGATCGTATCGAGTACATCGAAC
>CAZZGS010001191.1:0-1021 GCA_964653845.1 uncultured Bryobacter sp. | reverse complement strand
GTCATGCACCAGGCCGCCAGGTTGCGCCCCATAGTAATCGATGAATCCCTAACCGATCTCGAAACTTTGCTGCTCGCCCGCGACCTCGGCTACACCGGCGTCGCCCTCAAAGCTTGCAAAGGCCAAAGCCAAGCCATGCTCATGGCCGCCGCCGCACAGAAGTACAAGATGTTCCTTTGTGTGCAGGATCTCAGTTGCCCCGGAGCCTCCCTCATCCACTCCGCGAGCATCGCCTCGCACGTCCCTGGCGTCTCTGGCATCGAAGCAAACTCCCGCCAGTACCTGCCCGCAGCCAACGATCCGTGGCGCCCCAAGTTCCCGGGCATCTTCACCATTAAAGACGGCACGATGAAAACGGCCGCGCTCACTGGCCTTGGCCTCGGCGCAGTCTAGTCGTCCTGCTTCTTGGTGAGGGCCAGAACTCCAACCAGAGTCAGCAGGAAATACAAAACCAACCCAGTCACCGCGAGGCCAAGCGCCAGCCCCCACTCCCCATCCACTGGCCCTGCTTTGATCGACCATAGAAGGAATCCTGTACTCACGATTGCCGCCGTCGTCAGCGCAACAATTTCACCCCTCTGCATGCGCTCGCCCGAAAAGCTCAAAGGCATCGACACACTAAAGATCCCCGGAAAGGCAATCAGCAGAAAGCCCACGCCAAAATACCCCGTCTGTAGAACGATTTCCAACACTTGGTTCCCTGTGACCTCAAAATACCATCTTAAATAAAGGCTATACCTAAGCAATGGCCCTCAATCTAAAGAACCCCGAAGTGGAAGCCCTGGCCGAAGAGCTAGCGCAACTTGCCGGAACCAGCAAAACCGAGGCCATTCGCCAGGCACTTCTCGAACAAAAGGGCCGCCTCCTTTTGATCCTTGGCCGAGACCCGAAACTAAGCGCCATGCGCTTTCTCGAAGATCGCGTCTGGCCCAAGCTCCCTCCTGGTGCCAGCCGTCCGCTCACCAGGAAACAGGAAGAAAAAGTCTTGGGCTAAGGTCCGCACGGGACATCTGCCTAATAT
>CAZZGS010001190.1:0-1558 GCA_964653845.1 uncultured Bryobacter sp. | reverse complement strand
GGTCGCATCCCGGTATTGTCCGGCGTGGCCGAGAACACAACGCGCACTGCCTGTGCTTACGCTCGAGACTGCGAAAAGATCGGCATCGACGGAATGATGGTTCTGCCAGCCATGATCTACAAGGCGGACCGTCGCGAAGCGATGGTGCACTTCCGCTCTGTCGCTCGCGCAAGTGGCCTGCCGATCATGGTCTACAACAACCCGCCCAGCTATTTCGTGGATCTCACGCCGCAGTGTTTTGTTGAGCTCTCAGACGAGCCGACGCTGGTTGCGATCAAAGAATCTGCGGGCGATCCGCGACGTATCACGCACCTCAAGAACACCGTTGGGGATCGCTATATCCTCTTCAGCGGAGTCGACGATCTGGTGGTCGAAAGTGCGATGCTTGGGGCCGTCGGTTGGGTCTCAGGCCTGGTCAATGCGTTCCCCGATGAGAACCGTGTGCTCTGGGAACACTGCGTGGCGGGGCGCTGGAAGGAAGCAATCGATCTTTATCGCTGGTACACACCGCTGCTTGAACTCGACACCCGTATCAAGCTCGTTCAGTACATCAAGATGTGTATGGCAGAAGTTGGCATGGGCAGTGAAGTGACTCGCGCACCACGTCTGCGCGTAGAGGGTGCCGAGCGTGAGGAGGTTCTCAAGGTCATTCGCCACGCGCTCGCCACAAGGCCCAAACTGTGAACCGTGTCCGCGTCATAGATTCTCACACGGGTGGTGAACCAACCAGGGTCGTCGTTGAAGGCGGCCCCGACCTCGGCTCAGGCAGCATGGCAGAACGGCTCGAAAACTTTCGCCGCAACCACGATGGCTTCCGCAGTGCCGTAGTAAACGAGCCTCGCGGCAGTGACGTATTGGTTGGGGCACTCCTGCTTGCTCCAGTAGACAAGTCTGCAAGCACAGGTGTCGTCTTCTTCAACAATGTCGGGTATCTCGGCATGTGTGGGCATGGCGCAATCGGGGTAGTCGCAGTCCTTGACTATCTCAATCTCATAGAGCCCGGTGCGCATCGGATCGAAACTCCTGTGGGTTTGGTCACGGCCACTCTCGCCTCCACAAACGACGTTACAATTACAAACGTTGCCAGCTACCGCTACCGAAAAGCGGTGCCGCTTGAGGTGATTGAACTCGGCCTCATCCATGGCGATATCGCCTGGGGCGGAAACTGGTTTTTTCTCGTCGATGGCTTAGCCGAAAAACTCTATGTTCAGGATGCAGAGCATTGGACCAGAATCACCTCCAACATTCGCGATGCTCTTGATCGTGATGGGATTACTGGCGAAGATGGTGCCGCGATCGACCACATCGAAATCTTCGGCCCTGGACTCGATGGGGGCGACAGCCGGAACTTTGTGCTTTGCCCCGGCAAGGCTTATGACCGCTCGCCTTGCGGCACGGGTACCAGCGCCAAGTTGGCATGTCTCGCTGCCGACGGGAAGCTGAGCCCTGGCGAAGTCTGGCGGCAAGAGAGCATCGTCGGGAGCCAGTTTGAAGCCCGCTATGAATGGGAAGGCGAACGGATTCGCCCATCGATCACCGGACGAGCCTATGTCAATGC
>CAZZGS010001189.1:0-1561 GCA_964653845.1 uncultured Bryobacter sp. | reverse complement strand
TCTTCATGCCGCCCACCGAAAGCGCCGAAGAATACGTAGAACTCGTAATGGCGGTCGAAGACACAGCCGCCAAACTGAAGATGCCGATCCTGATCGAAGGCTACACTCCCCCCTTCGACCACCGCTTGCGCAGCGTAAAGGTTACTCCAGACCCCGGCGTGATTGAAGTCAATACCAACCCCTCCTCCAACTGGCGCACCCTCGTAGAGGACACCACAAGGCTCTACCAGACGGCGCGCCTCTTCCGCCTCGGCACCGAGAAGTTTATGCTCGACGGCCGCCACACCGGCACCGGCGGCGGCAACCACATCGTCATGGGCGCGGCAGAACCCGTCAACAGCCCCTTCCTCCGCCGTCCAGACCTTCTGCGTTCGCTAGTCCTCTTCTGGCTCAATCACCCTTCGCTCTCCTACCTCTTCTCCGGAACCTTCATCGGCCCCACCAGCCAGGCCCCGCGAGTAGACGAAACCAGGCCAGATGCCGTATATGAACTGGAGATCGCCTGCAGCCTCTTGGATAACCACGGAGTAGAAGAACAATACATCCCCTGGCTGGTAGACCGTATCTTCCGTAACTTACTCGTTGACGTAACAGGAAACACTCACCGCGCCGAATTCTGCATCGATAAGCTCTACTCCCCAGACTCCGCTACCGGCCGCCTCGGCCTCCTCGAAATGAGAGCCTTCGAGATGCCACCCCACGCCCGCATGAGCCTGACTCAGCAGCTCCTCCTGCGAGCACTCACAGCCACCTTCTGGAAGACCCCCTACAACGAAGCCCCCATCCGTTGGGGCACCAGACTACACGATCAGTTCCTCCTACCGGCCTTCGTAGAGAAAGACTTCGCCACAGTCATGCAGCACCTCAACCAGGCTGGCTACCCCTTTGACGCGGCCTGGTTCGCCCCTCACTTTGAGTTCCGCTTCCCGGTCTACGGCACGGTCAACTACGACGGAATAGAGATCGAGATCCGTCAGGGCATCGAACCCTGGTACGTCCTCGGAGAAGAACCCGGCGGCGGTGGCACAACGAGGTTCGTAGATTCCTCGGTAGAGCGTCTCCAGGTGAAGGTAAAGAACCTCACCCCAGAGAAGCAAACGATTACCTGCAACGGCCGCCGCCTTCCCTTGCGATCGACAGGCGTGCACGGTGAATACGTCTGCGGAGTAAGATACCGGGCCTGGCAACCCCCGCGCTGCCTACACCCAACCATCCCGGTAAACACACCGCTAAAGTTCGACTTACTGGACCTAAGCAGCAAACTGTCTTTAGGAGGCTGCATCTACAACGTAGCCCACCCAGGCGGAAGAAACTACGACACCTTCCCGGTCAACGCCAACGAAGCCCAGGCCCGCCGCGCTGCAAGGTTCTCCGACTACAGCGGCACCACAGGAAAGATGGAAATCCCGGCCCCCGAACCAAACCCGGAATTCCCAACCACCCTCGACATGCGCCGCGGCTACAAAGCGACTTCATAAATCAAGCCGCTTAACCCCGTCCATGCCCAATCTCAACAAAGGCAAAGCTGCCCGGACTGGCCGCCTCAAGTGCTGCACTAATC
>CAZZGS010001188.1:0-1563 GCA_964653845.1 uncultured Bryobacter sp. | reverse complement strand
GCAGATTGCGGCGTTCCTGGTTTTGGATGGGCCGGGGGTAGAACATCTGACGACGCAGGCGTTGGGGAGCCGCCGGTTTGAGGTTATTTTTTCAGGTCCTGGCGGGCATAGCTGGAGCGACGCGGGGAACCCGAATGCGGTTCATGCGATGGCCAAGACGATTGCAGACTTTCTGGATTGTCACGGACGGCGGGCGGGATTTTTGCATACGCGCTATGGGCGGAGCACGGCTAATTTCAGTTTGATCGATGGCGGCACGAGTATCAATTCGATCCCTGGGAGTGCGAGGGCGAAGCTGGATTTACGGAGTGAGAGTACTGAGGTGCTCGATGAACTGGCAGAGTTGCTGACTGATTGTGTGGAGCGTGCACTGGTGGGCGAGAACGAACGGGCGATTGCGATGCGGGGTTCTGGACGCATGTCGGCGAAGATTCGCGAGATCGGGTCGAGGCCAGGCGGGCAACTGGCGAAGGATTCGCATTTGCTTGAGACGATGCGGGCGGTGGATGAGCATCTTGGGATCCAGTCGCGGCTGGATTGTGCGTCGACAGATGCGAATATTCCTTTGTCGATGGGGCTTGAGGCGGTTTCGATTGGGGCTGGCGGGTCTGGAGGAGGAGCTCATACCGAGGGCGAGTGGTATCACCCGGAGGGTCGAGAGATTGGTTTGCGTCGAATTTATCTGGCGCTGTGCCAGTTGTTGCGCGGCGCATGAGGCTTAAGGCGGAAGTTGCTCTCGCGGTTGCAGCGATGATCTGGGGATCGACATTTGTGGTGGTGAAGGATGCGCTGGTGGATATCAGCCCGGTACTTTACCTTGCGTTGCGGTTCTGGATGGGGTCGTTGATCCTGGTGTTTTGGTTGCGGAAGTGGCCGTCGCGCCGGACGCTGCTGGGTGGGGCGATGACAGGAGTTTTTCTTGGGTTTGGGATGATTTTACAGACTTTGGGGCTGAAGTTCACCTCGGCGTCGAATGTAGGATTTTTGACTTCGATGTACATTCCTCTGGTACCTTTTGTCGGTGCCCTCGTCTATGGGTTTAGAACCGGATGGAGAGAATTAGTCGCAGTGGTGGTGGCGAGCCTTGGGATCGGATTGATGAGCTTCGACCCTTCGAGTTTGACTGTGAATCAGGGGGACCTGATGACACTGGTAGCGGCTCTTCTGTTTTCGTTTCAAATTGTGCTGGTGACGCGGTTTGGGGTGGCGGGGGAATTGGCCTGGCTGGTTTGGTTGGAGGTGACGATGGTGGCGGTGGTGAGCAGTTTTGGGTTGGTGCTAGAAAGTTCTTACGTGAATTGGACGATGAGGTTATGGTGGGCCTTTGGAATTACAGTGTTGGGTGCGACGGTGGCAGCGTTTATGCTGCAAAGCTGGGGGCAGCGGCATACAACGGCGACACGAGCGGCATTGATTTTCGCTTTGGAGCCGGTTTTTGCCGGGCTGGCCAGTTTTTATTGGCTGGGGGAGCGGTTGACAGGTCGTGGATGGGCGGGTGCGGGGCTGGTGTTGTTGGGAGTTCTTCTCGCGGAATTGAAACCGGGAGGGGATAGAGAGCATAGT
>CAZZGS010001187.1:0-1563 GCA_964653845.1 uncultured Bryobacter sp. | reverse complement strand
CCCTTGAACGCACTGGGGAACTCGACAACACCATCATCGTGATGAGCGGGGATAATGGCTGGCCGTTTCCCCGGGGCAAGGCGACCAACTACGATACTGGAACCCACCAGACGCTGGCTGTTCGCTGGGGAGCCAAAGTCAAGCCGGGCCGGACGGTGACCGACTTCGTAAGCCTCAGCGATCTGGCCCCCACCTTTCTGGAGGCGGCTGGGGTGCCGATCCCGAAAACGATGACGGCGCGGAGCCTGATGCCGCAGCTTCTATCGCAGGCCTCGGGGCAGGTCGATCCAACCCGCGATCATGTCCTGACCTGCATGGAACGCCATACTGATCGCCAATCGGAAAATGGCTCGCACATTGAGGGCTATCCACGGCGCACCATTTTCACCAAGGATTTTCACTACATTCGCAATTTCCATCCAGACCGCTGGATGGCCGGGGACCCGAGGGGATTTGAGGTGCCAGGCGCCACGCCATTTTCATGGCAGGATCTGATTAAAGGAACCAGGTCTGGGTTCAGCGACATTGACGCATCACCGACCAAAGCCTGGGTCGTGCTCCACCGCGGAGACGAAAAGATAAAGCCTTTGGCCGATGTGATCCTCGGTCATCATCCTGCCCGTGAACTCTACGACTTGCACAAGGACCCGTATGAGATGACCAACGTGGCGGAAGATCCGGCCTATGCCGGGGATGTTAAAAAACTCGATCAGCGCCTCATGACGGAACTGACGGCAACCGCCGATCCCCGCGCGCAAGCGGGCGGGATGGAGCTGGATACGCTCCCCGCCAAAGACAAAACGGACAGCCATAAAGGGAAAAAGAAACGCTGATTGAACAATAGCCGGCGGTTCCCACCACCTTCGACGTGCGTCGAATGGCAAACCGAGCGAATCCACACATCTCCCCAAAACACCAATATTTTCCAATGAAACGCCTTACACTCATCTTCATACTCGTCGCCGCACTTTGTCCGCCACTCTTCGCTGCCACGAAGCCCAACATCATCGTTATCTTCTGTGATGACCTTGGCTGGGCGGATCTGGGGGCGCAGGGTATCCGCAAAGACATTCGCACGCCGAACCTCGATCTTCTGGCCAAGGGCGGTCTGCTTGCGACCAATGGTTACGTCACAGCGCCCCAGTGTGTGCCATCGCGTGCGGGTCTAATCACAGGGCGTTATCAACCGCGCTTCGGTGTGGAGAGCAATGGATCGGAGTTAGCCGGTTTCGCGGCGCAGACCACGATTCCCATGCGGATGAAGCAAGCGGGCTATGCGACAGGCATGACCGGCAAGTGGCATCTCGGGCCGACGAATAAGATCATCACCCATGGCTTCGATGACGTATATTGCAATCAGGGCGGCGGAAACAAGGCGTGGGCGAACTTTGACCTGGAGGGCAATACCATCCCCGGAGCGAATATTCCGAGCCCCGAGTATCACCTCGATGCGAATAGCTCGGCAGCCTGCGCGTTCATCAAGCGACATAAGGCGGAGCCGTTCTTTTTCTACCTCGCGTATCGCGCTCCGCATGTGCCCCTTGATCCGACCAAGAAATACCT
>CAZZGS010001186.1:0-1564 GCA_964653845.1 uncultured Bryobacter sp. | reverse complement strand
ATGTAACGGCCAATCGCCTCTCGTTTACCCTTTGGGCCAGCATGCCAGATGACGCCTTGCTCGATGCAGCCGCCAAGGGCAGCCTGGATATCGAGACCCACGCCAGACGCCTTCTCGCCGATGAACGGGCCAAAGAAAACATCGATGAGTTCAGTGCACAATGGCTTCGTTTTGACCGCGTGCTCGGCACAGCAAAAGACCGCCGCCGTTATCCGAAATTCAATCGTGAAGCTGCAGTTGCGATGACCGAAGAAGCCCGCCGATTCATACGCGACCTCGCCTGGGGTGATCGCAGCTTCATGGAATTGCTCACAGACCCGCACGGCTATCTCAGCGCGGACCTCGCTGCGATCTACGACCTACCAGTGCCAACCCGCGAGTATGAGCGCGTGCGCTTCGATGAGAAGTCAGAACGTGCAGGCATCCTCGGGCAAGCGCTATTCCTGGCCAGCACAGCCAAGCCCGATGACACCTCACCCACGGCCCGCGGCCTCTTCGTACGCGAACAGTTGCTCTGCCAGCATGTTCCGCCACCACCCCCGGGAGTCGACACCAATCTCCCGGTCTTATCGGAAGACAAACCCCTCACCAACAAAGAGCGCCTCGGCGTTCATCTCTCATCTCCGAGCTGCGCCGGCTGCCACACACTGATTGACCCGATCGGCTTTGGCTTCGAAAAATTCGATGCGATCGGCGGTCGACGAGAGACTGCAAAAATCCTCTTCAAAGAAGACAAGAAGACGATCGACCTGCCACTCGACACCAAAGGATATGTAGCGGGCCTCAACTCTGCAGACTTCAACAACCCGCGCGAACTAGGCGCAATTCTAGCCCGCACCGGCATCTGCCAGGAGTGCATCGTCAAGCAACTCTTCCGCTACACCACAGGCAGGCTCGAAAATCTCGCCGACCGACCCACTATTGCGGACCTCACTGCGAGCTTCCGAAACTCGCAATTCCGCTTCAAAGAGCTTATGCTAAAGCTAGCGGTCAATCGCGCTAAGTTACAGGAGAATGGACGATAGATGGCTAACGTAATCACCCGTCGAATGCGGATCTCGCGGCGCGCTTTGCTGCAAGGGTTGGCACTGCCACCACTGGTTTCGATGTTCAACTCCACCGGTACGGCTTATGCAGCGCCAGGCAAAACCACTGCGCCAATCGAGAGCCGCTTCGTCTTGTGGTTCAACGGCAACGGCGTACCCGAGCGCTACTGGATCCCAACCGAAACCGGCCGCGACTTCCAACTCTCTCCCTGCCTGCGTCCGCTGGCGCAGTACCGCGATCAACTCCACGTCCTCTCAGGCCTGGACAACTCAGCCGCCGCACTCCCCGGCCCTGGCAACGGCCATCACAACTCGATGAGTGCGCTGATGAGTTGCACCACCTTCACCGGCCGTGGCGCTGGCGGAGCCTCGATCGATCAGGCCATCGCCGGCAAAATCGGCGGCGACTCGCGCTTCCGCTCCTTGCAGATTGGCGTCTCGCAGGAATCGTTTGGCGAAAGCATCCAGCGCAACATGAGCTGGGCTGGCTATGACCGCGCGCTGCCTCCGGAGATGAT
>CAZZGS010001185.1:0-1569 GCA_964653845.1 uncultured Bryobacter sp. | reverse complement strand
CCCGGGCCCGCGCGTCACACCGCTGGTGCCGGCTTAACTCGAACGTTAGGCCGCAGAATCAACCTCTTTCCCATGCGAATGTCCGAACCCGAAGTCAGTCTGCGGCTTGCGATCCACTTAATCGCAGCCGGAAAGACCAACTCCGAAGTCACAGTCTCGATTGACGGCGCACACGTCAAGATGGGAGACAAGGTGCACTTCGAACTAGTGCCGTTCTTGGCATCCGTTGGCTGGCGTACTGCCGACCCCGAACCACGCTGGCAGGCGGTCTACCGCAGCAAAGACCATAGAGCCGCGATACGGATTCACTCACAGTCAGGGCAGGGCGACGTGGTAGCAAACCTTGAAGATGGCACGACCTTCTTTGCCGAAGCAAAAGGCGGGCCGTTGGAGCGCTCCAAATCCTCCAAGGAGTATCCAATCCTGCGAGAAGCTATCGGTCAATTGCTAACTCTCGAATCCGTGTCCAACAACCCAGCACTTGCTGTCGCCGTACCACATAGCGCAAAGTTTGCAGCCCTGGCGGAGCGGTGGCGCACGGCACCACTCATTGTGCGCAGCGGCATTCGTATCCTCACCGTCACTCCGACTGGCGAGCTTTCAGGTTGGTAACCTCGCGGCTGCGGCCTAACCCTTCGCTCAAGCGGAGCGCCAACGGCAGGCCACCAGGCCCGCTCTGTGGTGCGGAGCATTCTCCACAGCTCGGGCCTGGCATCCTCCCGTTGTCGCCCGCTTAGCTCAAACGTTAGGCTTCAGACACACGAACCTCCAACGCACTACCAACGCACTAGCTTCGGCATGGGCGTCGGAGCGCTACAAGCCCCAGCGCTCCCAAGGCCAACATCAATGCCGAACCCGGCTCAGGAACAGCGCTAACAGTTGAAGTAGTGCCAACCCCCGAGTTATCGATATACGCGACATCGAGACCGAATCGTCCAAAGACTCTTGAATAGAAATACGGAGACAAAGAACCATCGTCGTCTGAATCCCAACTAAAGGCCGCTAACCCACTCGCGCCAGATGAACCTCGATACTTGATCTGCGAGGTACTAACCCAATAGGTAAAGTCAAGTCGATCTGTCAAATTCAAGGAGAAAGCAGCAACCTGAGAGTTGCCTGAAAAGCTCATCTGTGCAGCGGTTATCTCACCGGCGGCAGCGCCGCCTATGATTCCGTTATTGTCCAAATCGGAACCGGTGAATGTACCGGTGATCTGAGCGCCCCCAGCAAAACCTGTTTGTAGAAATACAAAGGATTGAGCATTAGCCCCAGCTGCTAAGAAACTGATGCCTGCCACAAGAAGAATATATGCAAAACGTTTCGACATTGCCGTCCTAAAGTTGATAAGATTAATGGAAATCTACCATGACTCAACTCTTCCGCAAAGCCTAAAAGCAAATTCTTATCCGTATTTGCCGGAGGCCAGTCCCGGGATTGCGGGTTTTGGTCTGATGGCAGCGGGTATGGCTTGGCGCCGGGTGCGTCGGATGAGCTAACCGTTCGATCAACGCGATTGAAAAACAAACCCAACGGTCCGCCGTTGGGTCTTTGCTTTTCGCAGCCCAAAGA
>CAZZGS010001184.1:0-1570 GCA_964653845.1 uncultured Bryobacter sp. | reverse complement strand
TCGGGGTGCGACACATCGATGGTGACGGATTTCTTGTTGCGATTGCACGAGAGATGAATTTGCCGATCCGGTTTGTTGGGGTCGGCGAGCAGATTGACGATTTGATTCCATTTGAGGCGGATAAATTTGTTGCATCCCTATTCGACAATTGAGCGCATTGAAGTACTGAACCCGTACATGCGCGAGGCGATGGACATGGCGCGTGCGCGGATGGGGCAGACTAGCCCCAACCCTAGCGTGGGCTGTGTGATCGTGCGTGATGGCGAGGTGGTTGGGCGTGGGGCTCACATCTATGCGAACAAGGATCATGCAGAAGTGGTGGCGCTGGCCCAAGCGGGTGCTGCGGCCAAGGATGCGGATGTTTACTTGACTCTTGAGCCTTGCAGTTATCACGGGCGGACCGGGCCTTGTGCGGATGCGTTGATCGCCGCTGGAGTGAAGCGGGTGTTTGTGGCTATGCAGGACCCGAACCCGATGGTGTCGGGCGAAGGGATGCACAAGCTTCGTGCGGCCGGGATTAGCGTTGAGATGGATCACATCGCTCAGGTGGAAGCAGCCAGGATCAACGAGCCGTTTACGCACTACATGCGCACGCAGAGGCCGCTGGTGACGCTGAAGAGTGCGGTGACGCTGGACGGGAAGATTGCTGCGCCCGAGGACAACGAGGGTTGGATTACGAGTGAATCGGCACGGCGGCATGTGCAGAGTATCCGGCACTGGAGCGATGTGATGATCACGGGCATTGGTACGGTGCTGGCGGATGATTGTCTGTTGACGGATCGAACTGGGGTGGATCGATCGCGGCCATTGTTGCGAGTGGTGCTGGATTCGCAGTTACGGTTGCCGCTGGTTTCGCGGATGGTGATGACTGCGAACAACGATGTGATGGTTGCTACTACTACGGCGGCTTCGCCTGCGCGACGCAAGGCGCTCGAGGACAAGGGTGTCGAGGTGATGGTGTTTGATTCCGAGACTGGGCGTGTGAGTCTGGAACTGCTGATTCAAGAGCTTGGGCGGCGACGGTATCTGTCGGCCATGATCGAGGCTGGCAGCAAGGTGAACTGGGGAGCGCTCGATAGCGAGGTGGTGGACAAAGTGTTTTTCTACTATGCGCCGAAGATTCTGGGCGGGATGCAGAGCTTGCCGATTGCCGGTGGATTGGGCAGGCGGCGCCGGGCGGATGCGATTCTGCTTGAGGATGTGAAGCTGCATCCGGTGACACCGGAAGAATTTGCCGTCGAGGCGTGGCTGAAGAAGGACTAGATGTTTACAGGATTGATCGAAGGGCTGGGTGAGGTGGTTTCGTTTACGCCGCAGGCGACCGGGGGGCGGCTGCGGATTCATGCTCCGGCATTGACGGGCGATGCGCATGAGGGCGATTCCATTTGTGTGAATGGAGTTTGTCTCACTGCGGTGGGGCTTGAGGCTGGGGCTTTTTCTGCCGACCTTGCGCCGGAGACTTTGGCTCGCACAGGGTTATCTGGTTTGAAGGCTGGGGATCTGGTGAATCTGGAGCGGTCTTTGTTGCCTACGACGCGGCTTGGCGGGCATATTTTGCAGGGGCATGTGG
>CAZZGS010001183.1:0-1572 GCA_964653845.1 uncultured Bryobacter sp. | reverse complement strand
ATCCAACCCGGAGGCAGCGTAAAAGACGAAGAAGTAATCGCCGCCGCCGACCGTCTGGGCCTCGCCATGGTCCTGACCGGCTTCCGACACTTCCGCCACTAGAGAGCCAATTCAACCGATAATGGAAACAGCCATGCATACCAAAGCAGACACAAAATGCGGATCATGACTTCCACCTCCCAGACCGTCAACGCTTCACACTGAATGCAGAGCAATGGCTGGCCCTCCAGGAAGCCCTTGATGCACCCTCGCAGCTTGCCCCCCGGCTAGCCAGACTCCTGCGCGAGCCCAGTGTGTTCGGTTCTTCATCGCAGCCATGCTGGTCTGTAGATAAGTGATTGAAAAAAATAACTTTAAGGCCCGCTTGCATCGCCATGTGAGTAGTCTATGTGGCATTCGGTCCTAGTCCAAATTTCCCAAAAAACGCAAAGGGACGGGTCAATCATGGCTATGAACTGGTTTTGCAGATGTCGAAGCTGATGCAGGTGTCGAGCATTTCGACAAAGCATCGCTGCCAGCGGACGGACTATTGTTATGACGAGCGAGGTGGGAAGCAGAATGGGCGGCTGAACCGGGTGAAAGTCGGGCCAACGGCCTCGACTCCATGGTAAAGTGGGAAATAGAAATGGGTTCACCCATTCTACTGCCCCATTATGATCAGCGAACTCACAATCGATGCCGCCGGCCGCGTAACCCTTCCCAAAGCCCTCCGCCAAGAACTTCATCTGCAGCCCGGCGATACCCTCCGTCTGGATTCCAACGCCGATCAGATCATTTTGCATCCTGTCCGGCTCTCGGTTCCTATTTGCAAAGAAGACGGCATCTGGGTTTATCGGTCCACCAATCCAACTTCTCATTCGATTGCCAAGCTCATCGCAGAGGGACGCGATGAGCGCCACACCCACAACTTGGCTCTTCCCAAGTGAGCATCTTTCTCGATACCTCCGTCCTGGTCGCGGCATTCTGGGGCGATCATCCCCAACAGGACCTCAGCGTGGCTGTCGTAAAAACGGCCTCCCCCGGCTCGGCCTTCTGTGCCGCACACACCGTCGCCGAGGTCTATTCCACGATGACGAGACTGCCCGTCAAGCCGCCCATCCCTCCCGAGCAGGCCCTACTCTTCGTTCAGCAGATCCGTCAACTCTTCACCGTAGTTCCTTTGACGGACGAAGAGTACTTCTCGACCGTCGAACGGTTGGCACAAAATGGCCTGGCCAAAAATTACATTTACGACGCCCTCATCGTCCGCGCCGCCGAAAAGTCCGGCGCGGACATCGTTTACACCTGGAATATAAGCGACTTTCTGAAAGTCTCTCCCCCGTCGATCCTCTCGAAAATTCGCGTTCCCTAGCATCCAATCCATCCACTCTCGCGCGCAGGCGCCTCGGCACCATCCCCACCCTCCTCCAAACCTTTTCCACGTACCCAATCCAACATTAAGCTCATATCTACGCCTGCTAATTTCCGCTCAGGAGAATTCAATGAAAAATGAATAGAACAATGAACAGAGTATTGCCAACGACCCATCGACCGTGGAGACCCCACGCAAGAAAACCATGTCCGAAGCCGCCC
>CAZZGS010001182.1:0-1573 GCA_964653845.1 uncultured Bryobacter sp. | reverse complement strand
CACCGATCCCATCACGGTGAATGCAAGCTTTCAGGATGCCACGCAGATCGACTTCGGCGATGGCACCGTCATTACGGTTCAAGCGGGCGGCACCGCAGAACACACGTATACGTCGGCGGGAATTTTCAAGCCGTTGTTCACATCGCCCAAGTTGGGCACGATCCGACTTGCCATCAAAGTCCCGTTCGACAGCACCTACGCCAATCTGTATGGTTTTGGGGCCAGTATCGATGCCTCGAATACGGCGACGTTTCAAGGCGTCATCGATCAGAGTGTGGAGATCGATCCGGGTGACGGATCGGCGGTGCTGACGTTCGACTCGGGTACATCGAATGCTTTTCCGACGCACACTTACAACGGCAAGGGAACGTTCACGGCGACGGCGACGGTGCAGAATTTCGGCTTTGTCGATAGCGGCACCTACACCTTCACGCTGGGCGGCGCGAGAACCAAGTCGCCGGAAGTCTCCGTCACGGAAATTTCAGTGACGCCCAATCCGGCGGCGTCGGGAGTACCGGTCAAGTTCAGCGGCAGCATCACCAAGTCCAATGTCAGCGGAGACGTCACCGGCACGCTGGATTTCGGCGACGGCTCGACCCCGTTTCAGGCGAGCGGCGATATCGCGGAGGCGTTGAAGGCGACGATCGATCATACCTACGCCGCCGACGGTGTTTACGAAGCCAAACTCACGCTGAGCGCGTCCGGTGCATCCACGGTGGCCAGTCAGTTTGTCGTGGTCGGCCGCAACACCGTCGTGAACTCCACGAACGGTCTGATCAGTTCGGTTTCGGTCGATGCCGCCGGAGTGGCATCACTCCGAATCAATGCCGCAAAACTGGTGGGCGCGGCTTCGGCGACCACGGAGTTTGAAGACACTCTGGGACGCGCGGCGCCGGTCGACGGATTCATCCCGTCGCGTTCCTTTTCGGAACCGGGAATCAGCGTCGCCAAGACCATCGTGAAGAACGCCAGTGGTGTCGCCATAGGCACGGTGCGAAAGATGATTGCGGTCAGCTCGCGCGCCACGGGAGATTCGGGTGGACCGCCGCCGCCCGCCGACACGGAAGTGAAGTTTCAGAAGGTATCGGGAAAGTTCCTCTTCCTGAAAGCCACGAGCGATCAGGTGTCGTTCAGCGGCACACTGAAACTGCCTGCCGACTTTAATCCCGAGGCGGTTGGAGGAAACAAACTAGTGGTGGGTCTGGGGAATTGCTGCGACACCATTCAGATCGACGCCAAGGGTAAGCCCATCGAAAAGTCCAAGGGCACCAAGAACACGATCAAGAAGCTGAGCGTCAAGTTTCCCAAAGACGCCGGTGGCCTGGCCAAGATCGACGTGACACTCAGTTTTCCGAACATGGACACAGAAGGTTTCGATACCGAAGGCATCACCTCGCAGCTGCGCGCCGATGAACGGAAGCTCAAGGCAGCCCCGCGCTTCATGCAAGTGAACCTGGTGCTTGCGGGAGTGTCTTACGACGCGTACGTGCCCCTGCAGTTCAAGCTCTCCTCGAAGGGGGACTCTGGGGTCATCACGGGCCGCTCAAGGTAATAGATACATTAGACAATGCCC
>CAZZGS010001181.1:0-1574 GCA_964653845.1 uncultured Bryobacter sp. | reverse complement strand
TTGCGAGATAACTTTGCCATCCGTTCAGCACTGGTGCAGGAGTCTGAACGGGTGAACCGTTGGCACTCGCTGGGGCGGGATTTTTCGAGCCTCAATCCGCCGCACTCGATGCTCTGCCTGCGTGTGGTCGACGACAAGGGCAATCTGATCGAAGACTATGATGCAGCATTTACGGCTGGTGAAGAAGCTTCACCCGACCTTCTGCCGCAAGGCTTCTTCCGCGACCGGCAGCGCAACTCCAAGCACCCCGGCCGACTGACTTACTATCTCGACCACGAGAAGCTGAGTTCGGTTGCCGTTGGCTTTGAAGTGACTGCACGGCCAACCGAAGGCCTCGTCAGATATCGGAAGGCCTCAATTCACCCGCAGGCGATGGGAGCCATCCTCAGGCCCAATGAAACGTTGTTGGTCGAGATCGTGCTGAGACGGCTGGTCGATATCAACTGCTTCTGCTTGACGCAAGAGTTAGCACCTCAAGACATCTCAGGTGAGGCTAGCGGCAAGAGCTGCTAGCCGTCCGGCAATTACCAGCGCAGGCGAAGTGCGAGCTGATAGGTTCGCGGAAGATTCGATGCGCTGGTGATGCGACCGAAGTTGCCGCTGATCGGGTTAGTGTCTGGACCGTTGAAGATTGTGTGGTTGAAAGCGTTAAACGACTCCACACGAAACTGCAGCGTAAGCCGTTCGACGATCTGGATGTTCTTGATCATGGAGATGTCGATGTTGTTGATCATGTCGCCACGATAGGCGGGGAAGGCCTGCGGGAAGGTGCGGACGTTTGCGCCAAGCTGGTTGGGGGCGGCTCGCTCAAAGCGGGTCACGTCAAAGACCTGTGGGAGATTGCGGTCTTTCCACTGTAGGTCGCCGCCGAAGTAGATGACGTTGCCAAATCCGACCGGCCCGCCGCTCTGCAAGCTATAAATCGTGTTGAGCTGCCAGCCGCCCACCAGGCGATTGCCCCAGGCACCGGAGTTGCCGAGGAGAGCCTTGCCTTTGCCGATGGGCAATTCGTAACTACCAGAGAAGACAAAGCGCTGTGGGCGGTCCTCGCCGGCGACAAGGTATTGCAGGCGGGAATCGCCGGGGTTCAAGCGGTTGGTCGCTTCCAGCATCTTCGACCACTGGTAATTAGCAAGGAATTGCAAGCCATTGGAGAAGCGCTTTTCAAAGCGGGTTTGTAGCATGTGGAACTTGGAGAAGCCGTTGGCTTGCGCTTCCACACTTACACCGCCATTGCCGCTGAACTGCGGGAAGGCACGAAGTAAGTTGTCCTGAGAGAAAGTGTTCCCGTTCAAGCCAGTACCCGGAATCAAGCCCCGGAAAGGATTGGGAACCACTATGGCCAAACGAGTGATGTTGGCCTGGTCGCGGGTCGGGCTCGTGGAAAGATACTGGTTAGGTACGAAGTTGAGATCTCGGGTTTCTGGGATCCTGGTGGCATCGGAACCGATGTATCCGATTTCGATAACCGCATTTTTGCCTACCGTTTTCTGGATGTTGAAATTCCAGCGCCAAGTTTGCGGGCTGCCGAGCTTGCGATCGACTGTGCGAACGGACTGCCCCAGGAATGTATC
>CAZZGS010001180.1:0-1575 GCA_964653845.1 uncultured Bryobacter sp. | reverse complement strand
CAAGGCCCCGCGTCCAAGCCCGCTTCCCGACGCCGTCTGGATCAATCCCCCGCAGCAGAGCGCCCAGCCGCCGAAGGAAACTCTTTAATTAAATCCCTTCACTGTCTCATTGGCGTTGACAACTTCCGCTACGAGGAAAAGCCCTGCTCCTAAAGAAAGCGCGGCTGCTATGTCCCATAAGTCCTTTTCCTTCTGGCTCTGGATGGCTGGTTGCAATCTGCTGAATTCAGGTGGGTAGTCTAGTCCCTCGGCTTGTTTTCGCGAACGGCCTGGGTCAGTTGTTGTATCTGAATAGAAGTGTCGGGTTTCGTCTGTGGCTCGGCGGCGGGGCCAAGAAAGGCCAGGATTAAGGGGATCATTCTGTCAACGTTATCATTTGCGGCCTTCTTCGTAAGGATTCGTGAATTTTGAGTGAAGAACTCGATCCGTTGTTTGCAATGGAATCGATAAATTTGCCTAGTTTTCCGGCACAAGTTTATTCAACCTATAATGGTGAACCGCCTGTCGGGGACGCTGCGAATTCAGTTTCGAAACCTACGCGTTGCGAGACAAGGAGACGATTTGAAAACCTCTCCACAACAACTATTCAAGAAATGGGTCTCACAGAGAATGCTGCGATAGTTGCGATAAGAGCCGAACGACGATTCCACGATTGACTACCGGTTTCTGGGGATCCCGCGAAACATCATTGAGAGAATTTAGATGTGAGCATTCCTACAGATCAACTTGTAAATGATTTTGCAATCCGTTCATTTCGCGATATCGCTGATGGCGATTACATTGCGGCGCGCCTAGCTTGCCGGGCTCAGCTTGCCGTCCAATATCTTTGGGCTAGCCAGCAGGCTATCGAAAAATACTTGAAGTGCATCCTGCTCCTGCACCGTATTCCGGCGAATGAGATGCGTCACGAACTGGACGCGGGGCTAACGGCAATGGAGATTTCTGGCAAGGTGATACTCGACCTGGTCCAGCCCACGGTAGAGTTCATCGAATACCTCGATAAATACGGCAAGTCCCGATATCTCGAAATCTCCACCGTTGCCTTCGGCCACGACCTTGTACGGTTGGACCGAGCCGTGTGGGAGTTGAGGCGGTTCTGCACCCTTACTCCCGAACCGCGACAAGCTAAGCTGACGCAAGGGCAACCAGCCCCAAAGGTGCTTCTGCCCGGTGGCGAGCTTGAAAGGATCATCGTAAATAAGAAAGACCCAGCCCGTGAATCCCTACTTTGGCAGAACGGCTTCTTCGGACGTCGGATACGACGGACGGTAAGTCTAGCGAACTGGATCAAGGCGCCTAATTCTCCGCTCTTCCTCAATCCACAAATTCTTGATGAGGTTTCAAAGTTCGTCTACCTGCCGAAGGAATTGAAAAACAAGTACAGGAGTCACAAAAAGCCGTAGACCATCCCGTCAGATTTGTGGATTTGTCGCCAGCCTGACGCGTCCTTATGCGTTTCATTGGATTTTTTGACGATTTTCTCCAAGATAGCCGCCAACCGGACAAAATGAGTCTCTTCCTCTCAGCTATGCTGTTAAGCGGCCAACTACTTAACAGAAAACAACTTAAGCCTGA
>CAZZGS010001179.1:0-1579 GCA_964653845.1 uncultured Bryobacter sp. | reverse complement strand
ATCTGGAATTTGCCGTCGTTGAGATCCCGCCAGAAATTCCGGTATTCGGAGGTGTCGCGGAAGGCGGGGTCGACGAAGAGGCTATGATGCTTGCCTTTGATCTCGTCGAGCGAGTAGCCGAGCGTCTTGAGGAAATTGTCGTTGGCCGTGATGATCGTGCCGTCGAGATTGAATTCGATCACCGCCTGCGCCTTGCTGACGGCGTTCAACTGGCCTTGCATGTCCGCGTTCTTCAACTTCGTTGCGGTGACGTCCGTGGCGAATTTGACAACCTTGAACGGGTTGCCATCGGCGTCGAGAATCGGGTTGTAGCTGGCTTGGATCCAGACCTCCCTGCCGCCCTTGCCGATACGTTTGTATTCGGCGGCGTGGAATTTGCCCGCGTTGAGTTCGCGCCAGAATTGCTTGTATTCCAGGCTGGTGCGGTAGGCCGGTTCGACGAACATACTGTGATGCTCGCCCTGGACTTCCTCCAAGGTGTAGCCAAGGCAGCTAAGGAAGTTCTCGTTGGCCGAGATGATGGTGCCGTCAAGGTTGAACTCGATGACGGCCTGGACCTTGTCAATCGCGCCAATCATGCTGCGAAGATTCAGGAGTTCCTGGTCCGTGCCGTCGGGAACGGCGGCGCGTTCAGGTTGGGGTGCTGGGTTGACGGCGACGCGTCCGTTTTTTTTAGCCAAGGTAGTTTTCATGTTAATGATATTTGTTTGTTTTTTGGTAAGGGACGTGTTATTTGCGGGAGTATTGATGATATCGGGAGCGAGCGATCCGGCGGTCTGCATGATTTGGGCGACCAGATGAGATGGAACCTTGAGCGCCTTGAGCGTTTCGGACAGGTGTTGAGCAACCCGCCTGAAATGTTTCTCCTCGATGGGTAGCTTCTTGTGGGCGCTCTTCATATCGGCACCTTTGTAGATTTGCGGGCCGCCGAGAGCGGTAGTGAAGAAGCGCACCTGGCTTTTCTTCAGCCAGTTCAGGTTTGTTTTGGCAAAAAAAGGCTTGAGTAACGGATCGGCTAGGACGCGGCCGTAGAAGTCTTCAACGGTGGCCTCGACGGCCGGGGCACCGCCGATTTGCTGGAAAATACTGATCTTTCTGCCAACGGGGAGTGTGATGGATTGACTCATGGGTGAGGGGTGGTTCAAGGAATGGCGAATGGTGTCTTCAAATAATCATGAAACTGGTGATGTAGTTCAGAAGCCGCAACGTGCAGAAAGTAAGGCCGAGCTTGATGTGGAGGTTTCGGCTTGCGATGAGCCCCGCCAGTATTTTACGGCCTAACTGGATCTGGCCGACATAGGCGACGAGCACGGCGACGGAAACGAAGATGTGGAACCACAGCAGCGGTCCGGTGTGGTGCGCGGGGTCCACGGTCTTCTCAATGGCGTGGCGCGCAATCTCGATGTAGAGCACGAGAAGCATGTCGATAATGAACGCGGCGCCCATTAGGTTGAGATGGATGCGCGGCTGTTTGCGGTAGTAGACGCCGGCCGCTATCAGGAGCAGGACGAAGGTTGAGAGGAGGTGTAACATGTCAGGCTCCTTTGGTGAGGGCGGCGGGCAGGCTCACGGTTTTTTC
>CAZZGS010001178.1:0-1579 GCA_964653845.1 uncultured Bryobacter sp. | reverse complement strand
AGCTCCGAAATCAAGGCCACTAATCTTCGCCAGATCCGCAATCGAAATCTGGAATACCCTTGCCTCGGCTTTAGTCAACTTCTCAAGCAAATCGGACTCCTGAATCCGGTCAATGCCGAGCACATGATCCTGCTGGCTCAACAGATAAGCAGACGCTGCCAGTTTTCCGCTCATCGCTATCGCCATCACCTTCCAGAAGAATTTGGGAATCGGCAGTTCGCCAAACTTCGGATCGGAAGACTTTTTCCCCGCAGGCTTCGGCAACTTACCCTTGGGTGCCAGCGGCCCATCAAAGATCGGCCCATTCAAAACAGACACCTTACGCTTGCCAACAATCGCTTGGCTCAGCACAAAGTCTTCAAGCCCCAGCCACAACTTCGCCCCCTGATTGAACTTGAAAAATTGCGGCGAGCAATTCGTAAAGTGGAACGAATCATCCCCATGCTTCTTTGCCTCTTCCACCGTCTTGCCCCACGTCGCATCCAGTCGCCTCACCAGATGCCCTCGGTCAAACGGGTTCTTCGTCCGGTCCGCTTCAAACAGACGCTGCTTGCCGTAATACTCATCCCCCACCTGCGCGCCGGCATCAATCCGCGGATCGCGCAGCCACGAATCACCCTCGCGCTTGCCCACGTCCTGTCGCCCATCGCCGTCAATATTCACCGCCGCAAAGAAGGCCAGCTTACGCTGCTTGTTCATCACTACGCTGTAGTTGAAGTACTTCAACTCAGACTCCGTAGGCTTGCCAACCAACGTCGCCACTTGCGCCTTCAGTCCCGCCGGAATCTTGGGCAGCGGCACAACTAACTTCCCGCTCCCAAGAAAATTAGGACGGTATCCAGGCCGCGAACCAAGTGTCGATTGATCGATTTTCACCGCCTCCACCAACACCCCAGGCGAATCTTCCACTACAGGAGCCGGGTCTTCACTTGCCACAACCGGCATCGCCCTCTGCACCATTTCAATCGGGATCCGCACCGGTACAACCAGGCTCGTGCCATTGCTGTCTTGTTCTACCCACAAGTTCGCGCCAGCCGGCCTCGAACTACCCGCAATCACCGAGGCCGCCTCCGTCGCCACAAACGGACCCACATCGAGTGCCGCCTTCACCACCGCGTTCGTCCCAAACTTCGCCTTCAAGTCCTTAACGATCGAACTGACCCGAATCCCTTCATTCGCAATCCAGTCCACCAGCGATTCATCCATCCCCTCCATCCAGACTCTGCCATCCCGCGTCAGCCATTGCCCCTTCGAGTTCGTCTTCGGCACTCCGCTGTGATGTAGCGCTACCACCTGCCAAAACCGATTGAACGCCGGAGATCCCGAAGACCCGCCGAGCGTGTCGGTCATGTACCACAACGTGTCGGCCTGAAGCTTCAACAGCTTGTTCTCGCGAACACACACCTGCTTCTTCTGCCCCGCCGGATGTTGGATGATCGTCAGATACTCGCCGAGGTCTGCCTTCCCCGGCTCCCCGTCCAGAAAGTTCCAGCCCCAATCCTTCAAATCCCGCGAACCATCCTCAGACCGGGGCATCACCGAACAAACCGCAAAGTCGAGTTGCTTGTTGGCATAGAAA
>CAZZGS010001177.1:0-1582 GCA_964653845.1 uncultured Bryobacter sp. | reverse complement strand
GCGCTCACTTACCTCATTACAAAAGTTGAGGGAGCCAAGATCACCATTGGTGCGGGGCAAGCGAATGGGCTTGCAGTAGGCTCAGGCTTCGTTCTTGAGGGGAAGGAAGCAAGCAGCTACAAGCTTGTAGAATTGGGGCCCGCTCAAGCATTGCTGGAACCAGAAACAAAGGTTTTGCCTTTGGTAAGGGCGGGCATGCGGGTAAAACTGGTTCGCAGGGTTATGGGACAGAAAGATGGAATGCGCGTTTACATGCCTTCCGCACTGCCTACCTCGAAGGAGATGGAGAGTCTTCGGTCCTGTCTGGCAAACACGGACCCAGGTTTGGACGCGAAAGGCGAGACTGCTTATCGAGTTGCATGGAGTGGTTCTAATTGGGAGTTGACCTCTCCAGATGGTAAGGTGCGGCCATTCCAGTGCGAGATATTAAGATCTCTGAATGGGGTCGCCTTGACGGTCGCCATCCCGCCGACGAAAGATCTGAAGGAGAAACTGCAGACTGGCTTGGGTGCCTATCAGGACCTGATTCAGGAAAATGTCGATGCGCCGTATGAAGTAATCGGTCGAATCCGCGAAGGCAGTCTGGAGTATGCGCTTGCCAAGCGATTCCCCGGCAAAGATGAAATGCTGGCTTCCGTTACCAAATGGAATCGAGACTGGAAGGTTGTGCGAAATGCAGCGAATCAGGCGGAACCATTAGAGTATCCTGAGGAAACCGAAAACGTAGACTGCGGCAAGCAAATGGAATTTTGTTCACAGATGCTCGTTCGCCGTATTCAGCGAGCCCGGATTTTGATGGACTTGCTCTTGATGGAATCCACGTCTAGCCACGTCATTTCTGACGAAAAGATTGAGCCCAATCCCTGGCGCATTGAACTGCGCGAAAAGGCTGGAAAAGAATGTACGCGCCAACGGGCGAAGGAAGCAGTTGCAATGAAGCAATACTGCTTGGTTGCGGCATATAGCGGACCACGAAACGAAAAGTTAGGCTGGTATTTGCATGTCATTACTATTGACGGCGCAGGACTGCTCAATTCCTATCGGCTTGATGAAAAAAAATACTTCGACGACGTTTTGATTTACCAGGAGTTCTATTCGATACCATCTGAGGGTAACCGTGAGAATTTTTTCCTCTTCGCCACTACTGAAGGATCGCTAAGCCAGCTTCAATTGACGGAGGAGTTTCAGAAACCTCCTGTCACTGGTAGAGGCAGAGGAATGAGGTCTCCGACCGTTGGATTTAATTCCGCACGGGCGAGTTCGCCTCGTCCTTCAGCTTGGGCACTTACGTCAACGACGATCCCCATTCGACCAAACAGCAACTAAACAAGATATGAAGTTAAAAGGACAATTGAAAATGATGCCAATGATTCTGATACTGATAAGTCTGTGCTCACTCGCGTTCGGGCAACAGAAGCAAGTTCCAACGAAACCCCAAGCGCCAGGCCGAACGAGCGGTACTGGCCCCGATTCGCCGCTCATAAAGATGTTGGAAGAGCGGATGGGGTCTGTAGTGACAGTCGAAGTGAATCCTAAGGGCGCAAAGGCCTCCCCAATAATTGGATTCACTCCTGGACAAACC
>CAZZGS010001176.1:0-1582 GCA_964653845.1 uncultured Bryobacter sp. | reverse complement strand
CATTGATTCTAATACGTTTATGCTGCAACTCGGAAAAATAGCCGGACACTAGTGAAAAAGCATAAGGACGGGTCAGGCTGACCACTTTGCGACGAGACCAACGAATTTGAAAATGGCTGAGGCAGTGAGGCGTCACGAATGAAACGATTCAGGAGATTCTTCGGGTGAATCGGAGAGCACCCAAGGGCAACGTTTAGAGGCACGAAGCGAGGGGAATTTTAAGTTCGGCCGCAGTTGGATTGGCGCAACTGCGAGATTCTGTTTTTAGATGATAGGCTCTTGATTCCGATTGAGCGTAATGGATTGGGACGGAATTGTTGGTTAATCAAGAGAGGAGCGCAGATAGATTGGAGCACCAGTCGAGGCCTGATCAGGCGGGGACTTGGGTGGCGTGAGCTGCGCGATTGGTTGAGTCGGCTGGAGTGATTTAGAGACCTGTCCCAAGCGGAAATTCGAGGAATTTGACTATTTTTGAGATTCTAGCGGTCCGTATTTAAGTTGTTGCTATAAAATGTGATGGCAGCAATTCTGAAATGGAGCGGTCTTGTGTGTTCGAGGCTGAAAGCGGAAAAAAAGTGTCTTGGGAAGATTGATTTTATTGGACATTTTGCAAGGTGCAGATCAAGCCATCCTATTAACCCATAAACCCCAGTTAAACAGTGACTAAAATAAATCCCAGCCAAACTACTTCAGACAAACCTAATTTTGGTGGTAGATATTACGTGTATGCCTTGATAGACCCAGAAAGTAATAAGCCATTTTATATCGGCAAGGGCGAGGGGCGTCGCCTGATGGCTCATTTCAGTCGACCACTGTCGATCAACCATGCTAACGGTGAGTCAATTGGGCTATCCACGCAAGCGATGCTGGATGCTAAGGACGATGATGCCGCTTCTGAAAGCAGAAAGCAAAGTCGAATTCGCAAACTCAAAGAGGATGGCTATGATCACACTGCCATTGCGCGAGTGATCGCGAGACTAATAGATGAGCAGGTGGCTCTGGCAATTGAGGCATGCCTGATTAAGAGTGTTTATGGTGCAAGCACTTTGACCAATCAACTGGCCGGACATCACCCTGAGCGCTTCAGGGATAAGGACAATTGGAAACGAATCGACGGATTTGACTGGAACACCGATGCCAGTATCTTCAACGGTCCAGCTTCAAACGGCAAGTGCCGTCATTATGTTTACGTGCTGCGCGATCCTGACTCTGGAGAAGTGTTCTACGTAGGTAAAGGAACCGGTAAGCGAATCAGCATGCATTGGTTTGAGGCCATAAATCGCCCCGGCCAAAAGAACATCAAATTAGAGCGGATTCGAGAATTATTAGCTGCCGGTAAAAAATACGAAGAGATAGCAAGAGTGCTTGCGTGGGTTGAAACGGAAATGCAAGCGGATGCGATTGAGACACTTTACATGAAATTTGTTTTCTGCCCAAAGACTCTTTCGAATAATCAGCAGGGTCGTTCGGCAGGATTATTCCGAGCGCACGGGGACTGGGAAGCGCGCAAAGGTTTTGACTTGCCCTTTGTAATGGAACGTGGATACCCCAGCGATCGCCAAGACGATCTAGACACCATGCT
>CAZZGS010001175.1:0-1583 GCA_964653845.1 uncultured Bryobacter sp. | reverse complement strand
CTCAAGCGTCCGTACCTCGTCCAAGGGCAAAGAGGTCGTAGTCAGCCTCGCCCCCAATCCCAGCCACCTCGAGGCCGTAAATCCGGTAGTCGAAGGAATCGTCCGTCCCAAGCAAGAACGGCTCGGCGACACCAAACGTGAACGAGTTATCCCGGTATTGATCCACGGCGACGCCGCCTTCGCAGGCCAAGGCGTTGTCATGGAAACTCTCAACCTCTCCCAGCTCGACGGCTACACCACAGGTGGCACCATCCACCTCGTCATTAACAACCAGATCGGCTTCACCACCAACCCGCAAGACGCGCGTTCGTCCAGCTACTGCACCGACATCGCCCGTATGGTCCAGGCCCCCATTTTCCATGTCAATGGCGACGACCCTGAGGCCTGCTTCCGCATCGCCCAACTCGCCTACGACTTCCGGCAGGAATTCAAGCGCGACGTAGTGATCGATATGATCTGCTACCGCAAACACGGCCACAACGAAGGCGACGATCCTTCCTATACCCAGCCGCTGATGTACAAGCTGATCAAAAATCACCCCTCTGTAACTTCTATCTACAGCGACCGTCTCATCCGCGAAAGCCTCATGAATGCCGCCGAGATCGACTCGATCAAAAAACGCATCCAGGCTCGTATGGAAGAGGGCTACCAGGCCGCTCAAACCACTGCCGAAAAATTCGAGACGGTCGAGATGACCAGCTACGAGCAAGCCGCCCTCCAGCATGTTAACGCTGGTAACACCGCCATCGACAAGGCCATGATCGACAAAGTCATCACTGGCTACTTCTCTGTGCCCGAAGGCTTCACCGTCCACCCCAAGCTCAAAATCAACACCCTCGACAAGCGCAAGGAAGTCCTCAACGGCGCCCCCCTCGACTGGGCCACCGCCGAAATGGTCGCCTTCGGCAGCCTTGTCCTCGAAGGCACCCCTGTCCGTCTCTCCGGCCAGGACTCCCCGCGCGGCACCTTTTCCCAGCGCCATCTCGAACTCGTCGATTTCGAGACCGGCAAATCCTACATGCCGCTCCAGCACCTTTCTCCCGATCAGGCCAAATTCGAGGCGGTCGATTCCTCGCTCAGTGAATTCGCTGTCATGGGTTTCGAGTTCGGCTACAGCGTCGCAGACCCTCTCACTCTCGTTCTCTGGGAAGCCCAATTCGGCGACTTCGTCAATGGCGCTCAGATCATGATCGACCAGTTCATCGCCGCCGCCGAATCAAAGTGGGGCCAGCCGAGCGGCATGGTTCTGCTCCTCCCGCACGGCTATGAAGGTCAGGGCCCGGAACATTCAAGCGCCCGCATCGAACGCTTCCTCCAACTATGCGCTGAAGAGAATCTCATTGTCGCCAACTGCACCACCTCGGCTAGCTACTTCCACCTCCTGCGCCGCCAGATGTACGGTGGCGAAGACCGCCGCGGCGTTCGCAAGCCCCTCATCGTCTTTACCCCCAAGGCCAATCTGCGCAACCCCGCCGCCGCAAGTCCCATTGAAGATTTCACACAGGGCGGCTTCCGCGAAGTACTCGGTGATCCCAATGCCGAAGCTGGTGACTCGATCACCCGCGTTCTCGTCTGCTCCGGCT
>CAZZGS010001174.1:0-1584 GCA_964653845.1 uncultured Bryobacter sp. | reverse complement strand
CAATTCCACCCGCTCCCACTCGATCTCCACCCCCGTAGCCGCAATCACCCGCTCGGCCGCCAGCGCCACCTCCGGGCCAATTCCATCACCAGCAATTAATGTAACCAGATGTGCCATACCTCAAGGGTGACAGATACTGAAAGGGCATGGCTACCATCAAGCGCGCTCTCCTGAGCGTCACCGACAAGACCGGACTCGCAGACTTCGCCCGCGGCCTCGCCGCCCTGGGCATTGAACTCATCTCTACCGGAGGCACCGCAAAGCTCCTGCGCGAAGCCGGTCTCACCGCCACCGACGTCAGCGACCTCACCGGTTTTCCAGAAATGCTCGACGGCCGCGTCAAAACCATCCACCCCCGCGTAGCCGCCGGCGTCCTCGCCATGCGTTCCAAGCCAGAACACATGGCCGCCTTGGCCGAACATAAGATCCCAATGATCGACATGGTAGTAGTGAACCTCTACGAATTCGAAAAGACCGCCGCTAAGCCCGGCGTCCACTTGGAAGAACTAATCGAAAACATCGACATCGGCGGCCCCACCATGATTCGCGCCGCAGCCAAGAACTACCAGGACGTAGCCGTAGTCACCTGCGCCGCCGACTACCCGGCCCTTCTGGAAGAACTCAACAGCAACCAATCCAACCTCTCCCCGCGAACCCACTGGAATCTGGCGAAGAAAGCCTTCTCGACAACCGCAGCCTACGACGCCGCCATCACCAGAACGCTAGAGCAAATCCCCTCATCTGTCGCCATGCCCGAGCGCCTCGTCGTCAACACCCCCCTCAAAATGACGCTACGTTACGGTGAAAACCCCCACCAGGCCGCCGCTCTCTATGCCGCAGGCTCAACTGGTGTCGCCAACGCCACCCAACTCAAGGGCAAAGAGCTCAGGTACAACAATCTGGTCGATCTCGACGCCGCCTGGCAGCTTATCTGCGAATTCGATCTCCCCGCCAGCGCGATCATCAAGCACACCAACCCCTGCGGCTGCGCCACGGCAGAAACCCTGGCCGAATCCTACAAAAAAGCCTTCGCCGCAGACCCCATCAGTGCCTTCGGCGGCGTCCTCGCCTTCAACCGTCAAGTAGATGCCGACACAGCAACAGAGATCGCCAAGACCTTCATCGAAGCGATAGCCGCCCCCAGCTACACCAACCAGGCCCGATCGATACTCGCCTCCAAAAAGAATCTGCGTTTGCTGGAAGTAAGCAGCGGAGGCCTCGACGAACCAGTAGTCAAGACGATCACCGGGGGCTATCTGGTCCAAAGTGCCGACCGAAAGTTCCTGATCAAAGAAGACGCGAGAGTAGCGACCAAGGTCCAACCCACAGAAGCCCAATGGAACGCCCTCCAGTTCGCCTGGCGAGTAGTAAAGCATGTCAAGTCCAACGCAATCGTCTACGCCAACGACGGTCAACTGATAGCCGCCGGAGCAGGGCAAATGAGCCGCGTAGACAGCGTAAAGTTTGGAGCCAGCAAAGCAATCCTGCCGCTAGAAAATTGCGTAGTAGCCAGCGACGCCTTCTTCCCCTTCCCGGACGGGTTAGAAGCCGCAGCAAGCCATGGAGCGAAAGCCTTCATCCAAC
>CAZZGS010001173.1:0-1589 GCA_964653845.1 uncultured Bryobacter sp. | reverse complement strand
CCTGCTCGCCCTACCCGAAGGCGCAGACATCGGCAAGGCCATCAACGACGGCATGAAGGCCATTGAAGCCGACAACGAAGATTTGAACCTATATCCGGCAGTTGCGCGACAGCACCTGTATCGCAACTGATGGATACTAAACGGGATGGACGACAGGGAAGCTAAAGGTGGAGTTCACCCCAAGGGTGAAGGGAAAATGAACTGGGAGACGTATCCTCCGCCGCGTCGGCTGGAGACGATTGGAGGAGGGGTAGAAGTACGTTGGGAAGAAGACTCAGGGGTGAGCATGCACGGGGGGCTGGCGTATTTCATCGAGTTTCTAAACGTGAGCGGGATTTGGAAAAGGTTTGTTGCGGAATGTCCGCTAAAGTACAGTTCGCCAAATGCGCCTACTAACTCGGAGATATTAGGGACTATCCTCTTCAGCGTGTTGAGCGGACACCGTCGATACGCACATATCACACGGATCCGTGGAGACAATGTTTTACCGGGTTTGCTGGGTATTAAGACACTCCGCAGCGAAGACAGTGTAAGGCGAGCCTTTGAAGAGCAGAAAGAGGAGGATCTGACGCTGTGGATGGACCGGCAGATAAACGAGACCTATGAAGCGTTGCTCGATCAGGAGTGGATTCTGGATTTGGACGCGACGGTAAAAACGTTGTATGGCCGGCAAGAAGAAGCACAAGTGGGGTACAACCCAATGAAGCCTGGGCGCCCGTCGCATGTGTATCACGCGATGGTGATGACGGCGGCAAAATTGGTGATCAACGTCGACGCCGAGGCTGGGAACCGGATAGCCAGCGCTTATGCGCAACCGACGTTGTGGGGTTGGCTGGAGTCGCGCGAAAAGAAGGACTGGCCAACGTTGATAAGAGGCGATATCGCTTACGGAAACGAAGGGATGATGAGTGGGTGTGAACAACGCGGACTGGGCTATCTGTTCAAGCTACGACAGAGCCCGCGGGTAGCGCAGATGCTGGGTAGTCTGGCCCGGAACAGGAAAGCGGAATGGCACAACGCGGGCCAGGGATGGGAAGGAATCGAGCAGCAGTTGCAATTGCAAGGCTGGAGTGTCGCACGGAGAGTGATTGTGTTGAGACGCAAGATCGATAAAGACCGCAAGGTGGCAGCCAATGCAACACAACTGGCCTTGCCCGGTCTGACGCTGCAGCACCGCGACGGCGAGCAATACGAACATGCCGTGCTGGTGACTTGTTGGCCGGAGCGGGATTTATTGGCCGTAGCGCAGACATATCGGGACCGGGCCGATGCTGAAAACCTCTTCGATGAGTTGAAAAATCAATGGGGCTGGACGGGGTTCACAACGCAGGACTTGAAGCGAAGTCAGTTGATGGCCCGCATGTGCGCGCTGATCTATAACTGGTGGACCATCTTTACCAGAATGGGCACGGGCGAAACTCATGGCGAGGCTATCACGACTCGACCCTTGCTCCAGCAGGCAGTTGTCCGCCGTACTAAACACGCCAATCAGACCCGCTTAAACATATCGAGCCTACACGGAAAAGCCAAGCAAGCAGCCAACTTATTGAACCGCATTAGCAACTGGTTGCAGCAATTTTCTGAAATCG
>CAZZGS010001172.1:0-1591 GCA_964653845.1 uncultured Bryobacter sp. | reverse complement strand
CCTTGACGCCATGCGTTCGCATCAGCTTGATGGCGCACTCAACAGTTTCCGAACCCGTCGTAAGCAGGAACACCTTTTTGAGCGGCTCCGGCATCAGGTCGGCCAGGCGCTTCACGAAGTTGGCGCGAATTTCGTTAGGGAAGCAGTAATTGGTCAGCAGTCCATGCGCGGCCTGCTTCTGAATCGCTTCGATGATCTCTTTTCGTCCATGTCCGGCGTTGGTAATCAAGACACCGCTCGACCAGTCAATCCAGCGATTCCCCCAACGGTCCCAGACCGAGAAGTTCTCTGCGCGATCCCAGACAACGGGCGGCTGGCCTTGCATGGCAATTGGTTCATAGTCGTGCAGTTGTTGGAGGATCGGCAGGGATTCGGGGACGGGAAAGGATGTGACGATTTGCCGTAATGCGGTTTCCACCCGCGGGACGGAGCGAGGGACGAGTTCGTAGTTTCTGACCATGGGAACTACCATTGTCCGGTAACACACGTGAAACCCGCAAATATTCGACAGCGTCCATTGTTACGTGACCATTGCAAACACCGTTCGGATTCAAGAGAGCATGCTGGCCGGCATGGAGAAAAGAGCTCTCATTTGGATGGCGGGCCGCTTACCTGCGGCCGTGAACTCGGACCATCTGACAGTGCTGGGCCTGAGTTCGATGATCGGTGCATCGCTGGCGTATTGGAACGCCGCGGAAAACCCGATTGCGCTATGGATTGTGAATATTTGCCTGGTGCTCAACTGGTTTGGCGACTCGCTGGACGGCACGCTCGCGCGCGTCCGCAACCGGCAGCGCCCCCGATACGGCTATTACGTCGATCACGTTGTGGATGTGATTGCGATCTCGATTTTGATGGCCGGTATGGTACTCGGCGGGCAGATTCGCCCCGGCATTGCTTCTGTCTTTCTTGTCGGCTATTTGCTGCTCAGCAGCGAAGTCTTTCTCGCGACGCACGCGCTCAACAAATTCCAGATCAGCTTCTTCAAATTCGGTCCCACGGAACTGCGCCTTCTTTTGATCATCGGCAATCTTTTCGTCTACTACATGAGGCCGCAAATTGCGTTGCTTGGAGACATCTGGCAACTCTTCGATGTTGGCTTCGCGGTCGGCGCGCTTGGCGTCCTGCTGGTCTTCGCGACTACCGCCATTCGACATACGGTTCAGTTGTATAACGAGGAGCGCCTGGATTGATAAAGCGGTGGCTGCGCTTCAATGCGGTCGGGTTGGCCGGCGTACTGGTGCAATTGGGTGCGCTCGCGGCGTTGAAGCAGTTCACCGAATTGCCGACACTGGCGGCCACGGCGATTGCTGTAGAGTTGGCGGTGTTGCACAACTTCTACTGGCATGAGCGCTGGACGTGGGGCACGCGCGGCACACCGGGACTGGCGTCGCGTCTGCTGCGATTCCATATGGCGAATGGGCTGGTTTCCCTGGGCTCCAATTTGCTCTGGATGCGCTTGCTGACCGGCCCGGCGGGAATGCACTATTTGCCGGCGAATGCGATTAGCATCGGGGTCACCGCTTTGCTGAACTTCGGACTCAGCGAACGATTCGTTTTCCGTCCGGCAAGATAGGCCCAGCGCCTATTC
>CAZZGS010001171.1:0-1591 GCA_964653845.1 uncultured Bryobacter sp. | reverse complement strand
CGTTTGGCTTGAAGAAGCGCTTATGCCTTGCGGCGGCGCAGAAGACCCAAGCCGATGAGGGCAGAGCCGAGCATGGCGTAGGTGGAGGGCTCAGGAATGACGGAACCAGAACCGGAGGCGGTAAAGGCACCGTTGTTAGAAGGAGACTGGAACGAAATGTTGAAGACGCCGCCGGTCGGCGTGAAGCCGTGGCCCGAATAAACTCCGTTCAGTGCAACGAAGTAGAACGAACCCATCTGTTGCACCAGCGTCGGGCCAGAGAAGCTGCTGGGGGTAAAGGTGAAGCCGCTAAAAACAAAAGTGCTGACTGCGAGGTTGCCGGTGTTCAAGGTCAAGCTTGGCGCAATGGTGATGGGGTCATTGTCGTTAGCAAAGGTGCTGAAGTCGCCCGAAGGTGAGTTCAAGAGGGCGAAAACAGGATTGCTCGTGAAGGTGAGCGACGAATTGGTAAGGCCTGCAACAAGCACATTACCTGTGTCAAAACCGAAAGAGCCGCTGATTAGCGCTGCGCTTGATTGCGTTACGCACATTGAGATCGCCGCTAGGGCGACCATAAAGAATTTTTTCATAAATATTTCCTCCTAAGAACTTGATGGCCCCCGCCCGGCACCCTAATTTGGGAGGCTCTAAGCGAATCGCCTTATCTTTCGTATTTGAGTATGCGTTGGGATAGATGCTTAAACAATGGGACTATCCGGGTAAATGAATCGCTTTAGTCCTAGGACAAGTTCTTTGTTTTCATAAGATATCGCGATAGTACTTTTATTCGGAAAGTTAGGGGTTGAGGGTTGTCGGTCTGTAGGCCGATGCAGAAAAGAAAGACCTTAGCTCGCCCTGAAACCTAAGTGATCTTAGGCGAAAAGTACTAGTAGGACTTGGTTTGCCGTTCGGGAGAAAAGCAGATGACAACGATAAAGCAGGTGCAGATGTTGCGATGTGTGAATCTTTAACTTCATTGACATCCCTTCGTCATCGAACCGCAATGTCTGGAATTTTAGACTGAACCTATATGTGTTTCAGATTCAGGTTGGTCGCGCTGGCAGCGTTCGCGGTCGCGACAGTTTTTGCTCAAGTAGATCGTGCCTCGCTTAGCGGTACGGTGAAAGATGCCTCGGGAGCCAGTGTTGCCGACGCCTCGGTGACAATTGAATCCTCATCAACCGGCTTTCGCCGTGAAGCCAAGACTTCGAACAGCGGGGTCTATCAATTGCCCGGAGTGCCGGTTGGCCGCTATACAGTCTCGATCAACAAACCTGGCTTCAACAAAGCGCAGATTGACTCGGTTGTGCTCACAGTTGGGCAATCACGCACTCTAGATGCGCAGCTTAGCTTGGGAATCGTCACTACTGCAGTTGAAGTGACGGCCTCTGCCACTCCGCTGGACCAAACGAATGCCGAACTTGGTATTGCCATTGGCGAGGAGCAGATCAAGAATATTCCACTCAATGGACGTCACTGGGCCGCGCTGATGCAACTGGCCCCCGGTGCTGTGAATGTGGGCGAAGGCAATCAGAATTCCATTCGCTTCTTTGGCCGTCCACGCGACGACAATAATTGGACCTTTGATGGCGTTGACGCAACCGGCATCAAA
>CAZZGS010001170.1:0-1593 GCA_964653845.1 uncultured Bryobacter sp. | reverse complement strand
CGTATTTGATGCCGGATTATTTGCAGTTTCCCACGGTTTCTATGGGTCTGGGGCCCATCGGATCGATCTACCAAGCCCGCTACAGCCGGTACCTTCAGCATCGGGGCCTAATTCCTTCGGAGAACGAGCCACGCGTGTGGTGTTTCATTGGCGATGGCGAGACCGATGAGCCCGAAACCTTGGGGCAAATCAACCTCGCTGGCCGCGAAGGACTCGACAACTTGGTCTGGGTGGTGAACTGCAATTTGCAGCGCCTCGACGGACCAGTGCGGGGTAATGGAAAGATAATCCAGGAATTGGAGGGAGCTTTCCGTGGGGCCGGCTGGAATGTCATCAAAGTGATCTGGGGCAGTGACTGGGATGATTTGCTCGCCAAGGATAAGACGGGTCTCCTGATGAGACGTATGGAGGAAGTGGTGGATGGTGAGTATCAAAAATACATCGTTGAACCGGGCAGTTACATCCGGCGGAACTTCTTCGGTAAGTACAAAGAATTACTCCCGTTGGTGCATCATCTCACGGATGATCAGTTAAAGCGGCTGATGCGCGGTGGCCACGACTCTAAGAAGGTTTACGCGGCCTACGACTTCGCGGTTAACAAAGCCCAGGGTCGGCCGACCGTAATCCTCGCCAAGACTGTCAAGGGATACGGACTGGGTGAAGCCGGAGAAGGACGTAATCCGTCCCATCAGCAAAAGAAACTGAACGAGCGGGAGCTGCGGGAGTTTCGCGGGCGCTTCAAGGTTCCGATTGGCGACGATGTCATTGCGGACATGCCATTTTATCGCCCGCCTCAGGATTCCCCGGAGTCAAAATACCTCTTGGCCCGGCGAAAAGCACTGGGCGGCTTTCTGCCACTTCGACAGCTGAAGGCACCGCCGCTCGCAGTGCCGACCGCGCAGGAATTCACTCAATTGAACAAGGGGCTTCGAGGTGCTTCTACCACCAAGGCCTTCGTCCTCTTGCTCAGTTCACTTCTTCGCCATCGTGAAGTGGGCAAATTCATCGTACCGATTGTTCCGGACGAAGCGCGTACCTTCGGAATGGACGGTCTCTTTAGCGAGATCGGTATCTACAGCTCCAAAGGTCAACTTTATGATCCCGTCGATCGGAGTAATGCGGCCTATTATCGGGAGTCTCGCACTGGACAGTTGCTGGAGGAGGGCATTAATGAGGCTGGATCTATGGCCAGTTTTGTGGCTGCGGGGACGGCCTATTCCACTTACGGGGTGCCCACGATCCCCTTCTACATCTACTACTCGATGTTTGGCTTTCAGCGAGTAGGCGACCAGATTTGGCTCGCGGGTGATTCTCGCTGCCGTGGCTTCTTACTGGGGGCGACTTCTGGACGCACCACGCTGAACGGCGAAGGGCTGCAACATCAGGACGCGCAAAGCCATTTGGCGGCGACGACGGTCCCCAATCTGCTCGCGTATGAGCCGGCCTATGCCTACGAACTCGCGGTCATCGTGGCCGATGGCCTGAAGCGAATGTATCAAGAAGGTGAAGATCTCTTCTACTACATCAGCCTCCACAATGAGGATTATTCGCATCCGGCCATGCCGGATGCGAATAATCCTCATTGTGGAGGCT
>CAZZGS010001169.1:0-1595 GCA_964653845.1 uncultured Bryobacter sp. | reverse complement strand
CGGCATCGAGTTCGTATGCGGTAATGACCCTGATCTTTCCTTGACGCTCCGTCACCACGACGGCCAAAAGGCGAAGCTTGGTCGTTTCGCCGTAGTAAACCCATCGCGGTTCGTCGTCAGCATCCTGCTCGTAAACCAAGATCGGGCTGCTAGTCAGAGCATGTTCCACTTCCGCCACTTCGAGGCCATGAGACTTGATCTTCTTAAGATTGTGCCGATCCCAGTCGAACATCATAACCATTGTATATGCAATGCATATCCTGCACGTTTATTGAATCCGCAAAACCGCGAAGTTTCGACCAATCCACTTGGCTGCGTAGGCAAAGCCCTCACAAAGCCCTCAGCCTATTCCGTCCCAACCCCATCCTGCCAGGTTCAGTCCCAGCTTGCAGTCCGCCTCCCCGCAGCTTTCCTGCAGCATACGACTAACCACCAGACAATCCCTCACTAAGCCGAGAAAACAGAATACATCCAAGGAGCCAAGATTATTCAAATTTCAGTCCGGGACGGGTCCACCTATTCCACCGCCTCTGATTGCCCGTTGCCGCCCTGACATCCTCGCTACTTCTTGACGCAAACGAAAGTAAGGCGCTATCTTACTTCTATCAAGACCACGGTATCCTCCAAGGGCCAAATCGTTCTGCCAGCAGAATTCCGGCAAATGGACCGAATCGAACCGGGGCAAGAATTCGACATAGAGCGTCTCGGCCCTGGAGACTATCGCCTCATCCGCCGCACTACTCCCCAGAACCAGGGCAGCATCGACTGGCTACTCGCTTGTCCACACAAAGATTTCTTCGTTCCCATCGACTCTGAGTCTACAGATTCCATCTAAAGCGGGCTCCCAGTGAAATACCTCGTTGACGCTAGCATTTTGAGTGAACCAACCAAGCCATTGCCCCATCCTCGTGTAATCGCTTGGCTTCGCGCAAATGAAAGGGACATCGCCGTCGATCCCTTCATCCTGGGCGAACTTCGATTCGGGATTCTAATCCTTCCTAAAGGAAGAAAGCGAACTTCACTGGAGCACTGGTTCGACGAAGGTGTCAAGCGACTTCTTTGTCTTCCCTGGGAAGCAGACACTGGCCTGAAATGGGCAGAACTGCTCGCCCGCCTTCGCAAAAACGGCAAAGCCATGCCGATCAAAGATAGCCTCATCGCAGCCACTGCAATCGCTCACGGTCTGGCTCTAGTTACCCGAAACGGTGTGGATTTCAAAAACGCAAGTGTGTCAATCATAAATCCCTTCACGAATTAAGCTCTCACCATGCGGTATGGATTTTGCAAATTCCAGGCTGTGACGGGTCGACCCGTACTCCCAGCCACCCACCTTCTCCAAACTCGTTCGCAGACATTTTCAAACTAAATTCCCCACTCCCTCAACAACTTACAAAAAACACGGTTCGATCCAGCCCAACCCGACGGTTAGCTTCTAAATCGGAGGGAGTCGCTGCTCCTCTCCTGATTTCATGCAAAAAAGGAAAGCCACAAACATGTCCACACAAGCTCAAATCGATGCCAACAGGCAAAATGCAAAAAAGTCCACCGGCCCCAAGACCCCAGAAGGCCGTCCCACGTGCGCCGCCAACAGCACC
>CAZZGS010001168.1:0-1599 GCA_964653845.1 uncultured Bryobacter sp. | reverse complement strand
TCCCTTCACTTTCCCCAAACCGGTAAAACCTTAGGGCTTGAGAGCGCCAACATCACCGACGATCTTGGCGCTCTTTTGTGACTGGTCTGAAACGAAAGTAACGCTGACTTCACGCGTCTTCGGAAATAGCTTGGTCGCCCCAAATTTGATCTCCCCCGTGATGGGCTTACTGCAAACCAAATCATAGTGGGCGTGCACCTCGGCGTGTTGGGCTCCCTCCCGGTGAAGCTCCACTTCTTTAGGTGTGAGCTTGCATCCGGAAGCTGCGGGGAAGATGACAAGTTCCGAGCCCCGCGTCTTGAGTGTCGCGAGGGCATCCTGAACCAGCTTTTTCTGCGCCGGAGTCTTCGCCTCAGATTCAAATCCGACAACACCATCTGCAGGGGCCTCAAACTCAACTTCACCCTTTAGGCCATCCAGCGCAATGCTGATTTGGGCTGCCCCGTGTACATGCGCCTTTTGGGATTTCCCCTGCGGAAACACTAGTGGCGAGCTAAGGATCAATATTAGTGCAATCTTCATGTTTACTTCCTATCCTATAAGGTACATGCTCGTCCAAGCACTATTATTCGTTCTTCCTGTTTCAGCACAATTCGGACCTCGCGTCCCGGAAGAATCGCGCGCTCCTATGGCCATTCGGTCACCAGCAACCAAGAACTGCAACCTGGCTATCAGCGGAGAGGCGAGGGTAGGCCGCGTTTCCATGAAAGGTGGATCGATTGAAGTTCGAGACCTAAGCGGATCTGGAATTTTGGCTCTAGCTGGCATATTGCGATTCCAGTTCGCCAATGGCCGTTATTTCGACTATGTCTGGCGTTATACTTCGGCAGGACTCGCTGCCCGCTCGATGAAAATCACCCCGGAAGAAACGCTTTTTGCAGGTGGACTGGTAGCCCCAAGCAGAATTGACTCCTCTGTCTTGGGAGTCTATTTTCTCGACGGAGAGATTTGTGGAGAAACAGGAGCTTACATAAAAGAAAAATTCCAGAAGAACCTGGAAAATGTGAGGCTCGATGCAGAAGAGGCTATCGGTATCGCCAAAACGCTCTCCCCGAAACTCTTCGAAGAAGCCGTTCGAAATGGCCTGTTGACCGCTGGCCCCTATCAGCGGGAATCCATTGCCTCATCAAACGCGTTGTTGAGAACACAATTATTGGGTCCCGACGGCAAGCTCGTCGGCGAATACAAAGAGTGGCTCAATCGGTGGCAAAATTCCATCAAGCCTGCCAAACCAACTCCCCCGAAACAATCGTCGCGACAGCCCGCCCGGTAAAGGCATGGCCGTCGAAAGGCGAATTGCGAGACTTCGAAGGTGATTTGTTTACGTCATAGGTCCACTTGGCATTCGGATCTAGAATTGTGACGTCGGCAGGCAAGCCGGGCGACAGGGATCCACGGTTCAACTTGAGAATCCCGGCTGGCCCAGTGGTGAAAAGCTCGATCATTCGGTGGATCGAGATGTGTCCCGGATGCACAAGTCTTTCGAGTGAGATCCCAATTGCGGTCTCGAGTCCCAAAATCCCGAAGGGGCAGCGCTCAAATTCCTGCATCTTGTCCGTTACGCTGTGCGGAGCATGGTCTGTCGCGATGGCGTCGATA
>CAZZGS010001167.1:0-1601 GCA_964653845.1 uncultured Bryobacter sp. | reverse complement strand
CAGTGGGACTGGGCGGCGTGCGGCGCCTCGGAGTTGTCTCGGCTGAGACGGTCGGGCCATTGCTTCTCGAAATCTGCGATAGCTGCTTTGGCCGTTTCGATTTCTGCCGGGTTGGGAGGTCGAGAGTAGGCTCGCAGGTAGACTTGTTCAACTTGTTTAGCACGATCGTTGCCTGCTTCGTCGATGATGCGACCGGCCATGAATTTCGAGAGTTCCCAAGAGATAGAGCCGTTGAACATATGGAGGGCCTGAGTGGCTACGTTTGAGCGGCGGCGCTCGGTGCAGTTGGGCGTCATCGAAGGTTGGTCGAAGGCGTCCATCAAAGAGACTGGGGTTTGACGGCGATGGAGGGTATAGATGCTGCGGCGATAGCCGAGCTTGCCGGGCTTGACGGAGACCTCTTTGTCTTCGTTGATGCGGATGTCGGATGGGGTGCCGAAGGCAGTGTCATCGAGGCGGCTTGAAGCAAGCATAAGCGAGTCGTAGAGAGTCTCGGCATCCATACGCTGGAGGGGCATGCGGGTGAGGAGAGCGTTCTCGGGGTCGACTGCTATTTGGGCTTCTGAGACGGTTGAAGACTGACGATAGGCCTGGCTAGTGACCATCAGCCGGTGCATGGCCTTCATGCTCCAGCCTTTGCCTACAAACTCTGTTGCGAGATAGTCGAGGAGTTCGGGGTGTGATGGGGCGATGCCGGACTTGCCGAAGTTTGCAACAGTAGGAACGATGCCGCGACCAAAGTGGCGCATCCACATTTGATTGACGGCTACACGTGCGGTGAGCGGGTGGTTCGGTTGCGTGAGCCATTCGGCCAGAGCCAGACGGCGACCGCTGGTGCCTTCGAATGGTGGCTTGGGTTCGTAGTTTTTGAGGCTCGCGTTGCGGAGGACCTGCGGCGTGTTCGCCTCAACTGGCTCACCAAAACTAGCTGGGTCGCCGCGGCGCAGGAGGTAGCTTTGGGAGGGTTGGGTGTTGTCGTTCAAAACCCTTGTGTGGGGGGCCTGCTTGAGCTTGCCTCGGAACTCGTTGAGTTCTTTTTGGAGGGGCGCGACGATGGTGGCCAGTTCGGGATTTTGCTTTTCGAGCTCACCGCGTTTGTAGGTGATGCCCGGCTTCTTGAAGGGGGCTGAGGCGAGATCGATTTGATCGCGGAGACGCTTCATCTCGGCTTCGACGGGAGCATTGTTCTTTTGAACTTCGACTTGTTCATCGGCCAGGGCCAGCGGGATTTCTCGCTTGTTGGGGGAGCGCCATTCGTAAGGATCGTATGCGCCCTGGAGGATGGCGCTGAGGCGATAGTAATCGCGTTGGGGGATTGGGTCGTACTTGTGGTTGTGGCAGCGGGCACAGCCTACGGTGAGGCCCATGACGGAGGAAGAGAGGACTTCAACTTCGTCGGCGAGGATGTTCATGCGCTCGGCAAGAAGGCCGCGTTCGTTGGAGTTGGTGGGGTCTGGGGTGGTGCGGAGGAAGCCTGTAGCGGCGAGGCGATCGATCATCTCCTGGGTGGCTGGGCCTTTAACCTGCTTCCAGTCGTTGGACATTTCGTCGCCGGCGATTTGCTCTGTGAGGAATTTCGAGTAGGGTTTGTCTGCGTTGAG
>CAZZGS010001166.1:0-1603 GCA_964653845.1 uncultured Bryobacter sp. | reverse complement strand
CTGATCCGCCGGGGCGGCAAGATGGAGCGGGGGCATAAGAGTTATTACGCTTCGGATTTGCGGCGGCTGGTGAGGAACGGGAAAACTACTGAGACGCTGGACCGGTTGCTGGTTTCGGGTTTGATTGAGGCGCGGTCTTGCGAGCGGTTTGCTGTGTTGGCGAGTGTGGCTGAAGATGCTGAGCTTGGTGCTTTTTATAAGGCGTTGCATTCTTCAGAGATGGGGCATTACAAGGTGTTTCTGAAGATGGCTCACAAGGTGGCGCCGAAGGATGAGGTGGATGACCGGTGGCAGGTGTTGCTGGCTGCTGAGGCTAAGATTATCGAGGCGCAACCGCCGGGGTGCCGGATTCATTCGGGGTTTAGCGATGTTTCTGTGTCGAACGCCAACTGAGGCGCATGTTCCTGTTGTTGCTGCCGTAGGATCAGTTTTTTTGAAAACGGCCGTCGACGGTTCGTAACCCGTTTGGCCATGAGTAACTTTTGGGTTGCGAGATTGAAAAGGTGACGTTTGCCTAAGCGCTCTTGCGCAGTTCTTTGATCATTGCCTCGCGCATTACCTGGTTCAAACGAGTCTGATAGCCTTTGCCTTTTTGACGAAGCCACGCAACGATGTCCGAATCGAGCCGAACTGTTAGTTGCTGCTTGACCGGGCGATACAAGGGGTTTCTCACCGCATTCTTGAAAAAGCTTGGGGTGAGACGAGGAATGTCTGAAAAATCAATTTCGCTGTCGGGTCTAGCGGCGAGTGCTTGCAATCTTTTCTTGCGCTCCGGCGTAAGGGGATTAGAACTCAAAGTCTTTTGCACGATTCCCTTCATAAAATTGCTTTTCCTTTCTTGTTGCCTGGCGGGCAGAGATCAGGCGAATCACTTCGTCTTCGCCTTGATCGCGAATGGTGTGGGCCACAAGCAAAACAACCAAGCCAGAGACCATCCCGATGGCCTGCCAGCTCGGCTCGCCTGAAGGATTTACGCGATCTTGACTAAGCAATGCATAGGGATCTTCAAAAACGCAAATCGCATCATCGAAGGCGACTGCGTGCTTTTTCAGATTTAGTTGCGCCTTTGACGGATCCCATTCAAACCTCACCATCGTCTTTAATTATAACCCCAAAGGTGTAACTACAGATATGGCGTTACGGGAGCTAGACGCCGACGGTTTCGCGCTCGGCGGAGTAGGTCTTCTCAACATAGTCGTTGAGCATGACGATGAACTCTTCAACAATGTGGTCGCCACGAAGGGTGCGGAAGAGTTTTGAGTCTACGTAGACAGGGGCTACGGGCTCTTCAAAGGTGCCGGGTAGGGAGATGCCGATGTTGGCGTGCTTGGATTCTCCGGGGCCGTTGACGATGCAGCCCATGACGGCTACTTTCATCATTTCTACGCCGGGATAGATCGGCTTCCAGGTGGGCATCTGCTCGCGCAGATAACGCTGGATCTGGTCGGCCATGTCCTGGAAATACGTAGACGTAGTGCGACCGCAGCCGGGGCAGGCGACGACTTGGGGTGTGAAGGTGCGGATCTCAAGAGCCTGGAGGATCTGCTGGCAGACGAGGACTTCTTCGATTCGATCGCCGTTGGGGAGCGGAGTGAGGGAGGCG
>CAZZGS010001165.1:0-1605 GCA_964653845.1 uncultured Bryobacter sp. | reverse complement strand
CGGTGCCACCCTTCTTTACGATTCAGACCCGGCTGCCGAAGAGAACGAAACGCGGATGAAAGCCACCAGCTTCTTCCGCGCCCTCGAACCCAAGACCGAAATTCACAAAGCACTCAACGCTTCCACCAAACTCAAAGACCCGGTCAAGCTCCTGTTGATTGACAACGACGACTGCTTCATCCACACCCTGGCCAACTACGCCCGTCAGGCGGGAGCGGAAGTGGTCACCTACCGCAGCGGCTTCGACCTCTCGTTGATTTCAGAAATCAATCCAGCGCTCGTTCTGATGAGCCCCGGCCCCGGCCGGCCCGCCGATTTTGGCGTCCCCACAACGGTCCAATACTGCGCTCAGCGTGGCATCCCGGTTTTCGGGGTCTGTCTCGGCCTGCAAGGGATTGTCGAAGCTTTTGGCGGCATCCTCGACGTGCTCGATTATCCCGTTCACGGCAAACAATCTGCGGTGACTCATCAAGGCCAAGGCGTCTTTGAAGGCCTAGCCAATCCGCTGCTTGTGGGCCGATACCACTCGCTCTATGCAAGGCGCAGTGCTTTGCCTGCAGATCTTGAAATTACAGCAGAAACGGCGGACGGAATTATTATGGGCGTCCGCCACAAGAATCTGCCGATTGAGGCAGTCCAGTTCCACCCGGAATCGATGCTTAGCCTCGAAGGCAAAGCCGGAATCAGGCTGATAGAAAATGCCATCCGTCTCCTGGCCAAACCGGCGATTCGCGCTTAAGTTCGGCGTATTCCTTCTGCTGGGGACCATTACCTGGGTCTTTTACCTCGACCTGTGCAATCTCTATTTCCAGTGCGGCTGCCGCAGTCTCTGGGCTGGCGCGGCTGAGCATTGCAATATTCATCAAAAAGGCATGAAACACTGCCCCATCTGTGAGCTTCCTACTCACGAGTATCTTGCGTTGATCGCGTTGATCCTCTCCACCCAGGGCCATTTCGTTCGGAGGGAAAAATGGCTCTGGGCAATCCTTGCCTTTCCGGTCGTTGCCGGGATCGAAGCCCTGGCCCTCGGCTGGTATCGCGGCTACTGGAGCTGACTGAATTTAAGAGTTAGGACAATTGTGCCGGAGTGTTCACCAACCCTCCCTGGTCAGATGGGCGATACTGAAAAGGAATGGAATCTTTGCTCCAGGACATCCTCTTTTACGCCGTCTGCGCCTGGATCGCCTACATGCTTTTGAACGACACCGGAGGAGGGGGCACTCGCAGTCGCATCCGCTCTGCCGCTTGACCCACCCATGACTGACGCCATCGTCATCGGTGGCGGCCTCGCAGGCCTCTCCGCCGCAACCGCTCTATCAAGCCTCGGCCACCAGGTTCACCTCTTTGACGCCAAACCCTTCCTCGGCGGTCGAGCCACTTCCTACCCAGCCCCAACCACCGACGGCCAGACCGAAGAGATCGATAACTGCCAGCACATCCTGCTGAAATGCTGTGTCAACCTCCTGGATTTCTACCGCCGCCTGGGCGTCTCAGACAGCATCGAATTCCATCGCGAGTTCTACTTTATGGAACCCGGCGGCCGCATCTCACATCTGCGTCGTGGCATCCTCCCCGCCCCACTTCACTTCACTGAAAGTTTCTTCC
>CAZZGS010001164.1:935-1606 GCA_964653845.1 uncultured Bryobacter sp. | reverse complement strand
CGTTTCGGGCGTGGCGTTAAACCCTGTCGCGTTCGTCGGACTCGACGTCTGGCACCTTTGATAGCACCTCGAGAAATTTTGTCCGGTCCCCTTGCTTAGCGCGCTTTTCCAACCGGCCCCAAGCCTCAATGTGCTCAGCGCAGGCGACGGCGAATACGTCGGCAACACTAATGTGTTGTGACCGCGCGATCTCGGCTGCTCTATTGTAAAGATCCGCTGGGACTTCAATGTTGACGATCATCGTAACTCTCCAATCTTCATTAAGAATTCTTTGGGCTGCATCACGGGGACTCCATGGGCGGCAGCGCCAAGGAAGTCGCGTATGTTGAAAGTGACAACCGTAGCTCCGGCACGGGCCGCCAACTCCAAGATACGATCATCATCCGGATCGCGCAAGGCGGGGCGCAGCCGAAATTGGACTTCGACAAGATCTGAAACTCCAAAGAAGTAGTCCAGCAATGAGTCTGCGTCCTCTGTACTGATGATCGTTTGCATATTTTGACGTTTCAAAACATCCTCATATTCGAGTGCTACCGGTACGGATAGGCATGGGCGCCAGCGTGGATCGCCGAGGAGCTGTAGGAGCCGAAAAGACGTGCCCCGGCGGGAACGCAAGCCAGCCACCAACACATTCGTGTCGATCACTGCACGATGAACCATTGGTTCTATTT
>CAZZGS010001164.1:515-925 GCA_964653845.1 uncultured Bryobacter sp. | reverse complement strand
AATCAGTGACGCTCCAGCGCTCTATGCATTTGCCGCCTTCAAATTCTGAGAATGCGGCGAGGGCCTGCTCTACGATCTTTGCCTTTTGCACGGTTGCTCCCTTCAGGACAGTGTGAGATGCAGGAACGGCACCCGATGCCGTAATGATAACTTCACACTTACGGCTGAGTTCAACCAAGCTTTACTGATTCACTCGACTGTTATTTGTTGAGGGGTGCGAATGACAGCTTTATCTGTACAGTTCGCACCCTTTTGACGGGAAGTGTGTCTACCAGTCTGTGACGGAGCCGTCGAACTTGTCGTAGGTTTCGGGGTTGCGCCAGTCGTGACCGATTTTGTCGGCCATCAGGTTTTCGTCTAGCTCGACGCCGAGGCCTGGGAGGGTTGGGAGTTCGAGGTAGCCGTTGGAG
>CAZZGS010001164.1:0-505 GCA_964653845.1 uncultured Bryobacter sp. | reverse complement strand
GCCAGGGAGATGGGGCCTAGCGGATTGTGCGGGGCGATGGCCGCATAGTAGGCTTCTGCCATGCCGGCGATGAGGCGGACTTCGGTGATGCCTCCGGCGTGGCAGAGGTCCGGCTGGATGATCTGGGCGGCTTTCTTTTCGAGGACTTCGCGGAAGCCCCACTTGGTGAAGACGCGCTCGCCAGTGGCGATGGGGATGTGGGTGCCTTTGGCGATGTCGGCCATGATGTCGTGGTCCTGACAGTTGATCGGCTCTTCGATGAACATCGGATTGTATTGTTCGAGCTTCTTGATGAGGACGCGGGCCAGGGCGGGGCTGACGCGGCCGTGGAAGTCGATGCCGATGTCGGCTTTGTCGCCTACGGCTTTGCGAAGTTCGGCGAAGCGCTCGACGATGTAGTCGACTTCGGCTGGGGGCTCCATGTAGCGGTGGAAGTTGTTGCGGTTGCTTCGTTTCGGGCGTGGCGTTAAACCCTGTCGCGTTCGTCGGACTCGACGTCTGGCAC
>CAZZGS010001163.1:0-1606 GCA_964653845.1 uncultured Bryobacter sp. | reverse complement strand
CCCCCGCCTCCGCTTCCCCGAATTCCAAGCCGCGCCAGAGTGGGAGGTGCGCGAGATTGCTACCTTCGCAAAAGTAACCACCGGCGGAAAAGACACCCAAAACAAGATTGAAGGCGGGGCTTATCCGTTCTTTGTGCGTTCCCAAACCGTCGAGCGCATCAACTCTTATTCTTTCGATGGCGAGGCCGTCTTAACCTCCGGAGACGGTGTCGGTGTTGGGAAGAATTACCACTATATCGAAGGAAAATTCGATTTCCATCAACGGGTGTATTGCATTTACGACTTCGACGAATGTGTAAGCGGACTCTTTTTCTACCTGTATTTCTTCGAACACTTCAATGAACGCGTCATGAGGATGAGCGCGAAAAACTCAGTTGATTCGGTCAGAATGGCAATGATCACAGAAATGCCTGTCTTGATGCCATCGATCCCCGAACAACAACGCATCGCCACCTGCCTCACCACCCTCGACGACCTGATCGCCGCCCACAGCGCCAAGCTTTCCGCCCTCAAGACCCACAAGCGCGGGCTGATGCAGCAGCTTTTCCCATCCCCGGAGGAGGTGGAAGCATGAGCGCGACGCCGGAAGGAGAAGCGGAAAACTCATTGCTCCACTCCTATTTTGTGGATGAAACCGGCGATGGCGTGATCTTCGACGGCAAAGGCCGCGTGCTCGTTGGCACGGGCAAGGTGCAGGACTATTTCACGTTGGGAATGGTCGAATGCTGGGGCTTGGAAAAACTCACTGAGGACTTGGCGGCCCTGCGCGCCCAGCTTCTGGCGGACCCGTATTTCAAGGGGGTTCCCTCCATGCAACCGCAAGCGAAGAAGACCGCGCTCTTCTTCCATGCCAAAGACGACCTGCCCGAAGTCCGCCGGGAGGTCTTCCAGGTGCTCCAGCGTCATGACTTCTCCTTCTATGCCGTCGTGCGCACCATGTCGGCAATGGTCCGCCGGGTGAAATCCCGCAATGAACGGGATCCGACCTACCGCTACCGCCCCAAGGAACTCTATGACAGCGCGGTCAGACGTCTCTTTGACAAGAAGCTGCATACTCGTCCAGCTTTCGAGGTGATTTTCGCCAGCCGGGGCAAGGCACGCACGCACGCCTTGCGGGAGCACTTGCTGGGAGCCCAGGAAAAATCACGCAAAGCAGCCGGGAGCTATCCCGATGCGACGATCCAAGTGAGAGCCATGCCCGCGCACCAACATGCCGGACTGCAAGTGGCGGATTACTGCCTGTGGGCACTGCAAAGGCTTTTCACCAAAGGAGAGGACCGCTTTCTGTCCCTGATCTGGCCGAAAGTCGGGCTCATTGTCGATGCGGATGACACCTCAGAAAAACCGTATGGCACCTACCACACCCGCAAACAATCGCCGATGAGCGCTCTGGGCATAAAAAATCGGAAGGTAGAGGATTGAGCGGCGAACCGACAATCACACGGCTTGGAGCCGAATTTCACCTTCCGATGGCAAAACGCTACCGTGCGCCCCGAAGAACTGCAAATCAAATTTGACGACCACCGCTTTCCCATGACTGACACCAACCAAAAACAACTGGGCAGCACCCTCTGGAACATCGCCGACCAACTGCGCGGTACGATGG
>CAZZGS010001162.1:0-1607 GCA_964653845.1 uncultured Bryobacter sp. | reverse complement strand
ATCTTATCCTGGCCGGCTCCGTCTCCCCCTCCGCACCGATTCAAATCTCACCCGAATTCATCGTCCGACGCATGTTGCGAATCACCGGCGTCTACAACTACAAACCCGAAGATCTAGCCACCGCCTTGCATTTCCTGGCTCAATCCCAACACCGTTTCCCCTTCGCCTCGCTAGTCGGACAACGCTTCACACTCGCAGAGATCAATACTGCCATCGCCTTCGCCGAACGCGAACGTCCCCCACGGGTAGCCATCACATTTTCTTAACTCCAATGCAAAACACCAACTCCGCAATCCGCGCTGTAATCTTCGACATCTCAGGCACCGTAATGGACTTCGGCAGCCGTGGTCCCGTCGCCGCCTTCGTTGAGCTCTTCTCCCGCCATGGCATTACCATCACTGAAGCCGAGGCCCGCGAGCCTATGGGCAAGCACAAACTCGATCATGTCTGGGCCATTCTTACTAACCCCGATGTCGCCGAGCGCTGGCGTCAGACTCACGGCCAGATCCCGGACGAACAAACCCTCCACAGCATTTACTCGGGCTTCGGTGCACTCCAGATCGAAGTGCTCAAGGGTTACCTCGACCTCCTCCCCGCAGTGCCCGGGATCACAGCCCAGTTGCGCAGCCGTGGCATCCGCTTCGCCTCAACCACCGGCTTCGAATCCAGCATGATGACCGATGTGAAAGCCGCAGCGGCAGCCCAAGGTTACGAGCCCGAATTCTGGGTCACCCCGGACCTCACCGGAGGCGGCCGCCCAGCCCCTTGGATGATCTACTACGCTGCCCGCCAACTCGGCCTCTATCCGCTGCACACCTTCGTCAAAGTCGGCGACACCCAAGCCGACATCGGCGAAGCTTTGAACGCCGGCACCTGGGCCGTTTCCGTCGTGCGAACCGGCAACGAAATCGGCCTCTCCCAACAACAACTCGAGGCCCTGCCCGCAGATGAACGCGAAGCTCGCTTCAAAGCCGCCGAACAACGCTTCCGCGCCTGGGGCGCACATTACGTCATCGATTCGGTAGCCGATCTGCTCCCGGTCATTGACGAAATCTCTGAGCGCATCATTCGCGGCGAGAGACCATAGGAGAGAGTATGAGCGACAAAAACAGCGAAGCTATAGTGGAAGAAGTCATTGCACTACTTGAGCGCTCTGGCGGCGACGAGTACTTCGGCGAACCGGTCTCAAAGCTCGAGCATGCCCTCCAGTGTGCTTGGCACGCCGAGCAAGCTGGTGCGGACGAAGAACTGATCCTCGCCGCCCTCCTCCACGACATCGGCCACCTCTTCGACGATGCCGACACGATCCGCGACGAGCGAGTCGGCGTAGTCAACCACGACGAAATGGGCGAACGCTGGCTCCTTGATCGTGGTTTCTCAAAGCGCCTCGCAACCCTGGTCGGGGGCCACGTCGACGCCAAGCGCTATCTCACCGCCACCAACGAATCCTACATGGCCCGGCTCTCTCCAGCCAGTATGGAAACTCTAAAGCTCCAGGGCGGCCCCATGTCCAAACAAGACCTGGCCGTCTACGCAAACCAACCCGAACTCCGCGACATGCTCCGTCTCCGCTCCTGGGACGAGATGGCCAAAGACCCCGCCTGGAC
>CAZZGS010001161.1:0-1609 GCA_964653845.1 uncultured Bryobacter sp. | reverse complement strand
AACCATTCAAAAGTGAAACCGGCCACACCGGCATCGGTCTCTATATCTCCCGCGCCATCTTGCGCAGCTACGGCGGAAATCTGAAATACGAACCTTCAGAACGTGGCGCAACTTTTATCCTCGAGCTGGCACTCGCAGTGCCTGCCGGAAACCCAATATGACCAATACCGAAACCATTCGCCTCGTCCTGGTGGACGACCACGCCCTCTTCCTGGGAAGCCTTAGCCATCTTCTATCAGCCCAGCCAGACTTTCAGGTCCTGGGCTGCGCAAGTAACGCCACAGACGGTCTCAACTTATTTCTCGAATTCAATCCCGACCTCTTACTCCTCGATGTAGACCTGGGAGGAGACCGCGCCATCGACTTACTGCGAAAAATATCCGCAACCGGCACCGTCGTCCCCAATGTCCTCGTTGTCACTGCCGGCATCAGCGAATTCGAAGCGATTCAACTGGTCCACGCCGGAGCCAAAGGTATCTTTCACAAGCACAATCCCCCATCGGAACTCTGCGCCGCCGTGCGCCGCATAGCCAGCGGTGATGTAGTGCTGGAACCGCAATACCTCAAAGCTCTCTTCGCCGCGGTAGACCCTAAATCTTCCGATTCTCGCCCTGCCCTATCTACTCGCGAGATCGCTCTGCTTCGATACCTGCTGCAGGGCCTAGCCAACAAGGAAATCGCCATTGAGCTGAACCTTTCCGAAAGCTCGGTCAAAGCGATTCTGCGCGGCTTGTTTGACCGGCTTGGAGTGCGCAGCCGCAGTCAGATTGTCAAAGTCGCTCTAAACGAGTACCGGGATCTTCTATGACGGCACAGCCACCAATGAGGGCCCAAAATTGATTCGATTCTGGATCAGACTTCGTTCGGCGCTCACCCTCAAACCAGGCCTCCCGGCATCACATGAGTCAGAAGACCGCGTTCTGCTTGTTTTAACTCTCCTGATCGCAGTCTTAACCAGCCTCACCATCGTCGGCTTTGTGGCAATCACCGAACGTCTCGGTGCCAATCTCCTTGCAGCGGGTCCGCTGCTGCGCTTCCTGAGCCCTCTGCTTGGTTCACTTCTTTCCGGCTTTCTGCTCTTTCGATTCTTTCCTGAAGCCCGCGGTAGCGGCATTCCCCAGACACGCGTCGCACTGCTATTTGGCAAGGGCTTTATCAGCTTGCGCACTGTAATTGGCAAATTCCTCTGCTCTTCTATATCGCTCGGTAGCGGTATCGCTCTCGGCCGCGAAGGGCCGTCAGTCCACCTCGGCGCAGGTCTCGCCTCTGTCATCGGCCGGAACCTCGGCGTCAGCGAGCAAGGCGTTCGCGCATTGATCCCCGTTGGCACTGCCGCCGCCGTCGCCGCTGCTTTCAACACTCCCCTCGCTGCCGTCCTGTTTACGCTTGAAGAGATCCTCGCCGATCTCCATGCACGTCTAATAGGTTCTGTTGTCCTTGCAGCAGCCACCTCCTGGATGATCCTCCACTTGCTCCTCGGCGACGAACCGATTTTTCACGTGCCGGCATATCGTCTGGTGCACCCCTTGGAATTTTTGATCTATCTCATCCTCGGCCTCACCTGCGGCCTCGTGTCTACCCTTTTCGTCAAAGGCCTGCTTTGGCTTCG
>CAZZGS010001160.1:0-1610 GCA_964653845.1 uncultured Bryobacter sp. | reverse complement strand
GAGTGAGGATTCCTTGATCTCTTCAGGCTTTTTTGCGAGAACGGGAGTCTTGAGGGTACTGAGCTTTTCGTTGGTCCGGGCAAGCACTTCTTTGGCTTCATCTAAAGCAGGATTCAACTCGAGAGCTTTTTCGAGATCGGCTTTCGCCTTGTCAAAATGATCGAGTAGGTAGTGGGCGCTGCCGCGAGCCAGCCAGGCTTCCGGCAGTTTCGGGTTGAGTTGAATAGCCTTGTCGCGGTCTGCGAAACCCTTGTCGTGATTGCCCATCAGGTGGTGGGAGCCGCCACGGGCGATGTAAACTTCTGCGGACTTGGGCGCCAATTCGACAGCCTTTTCTCGATCGGCGAGACTTGCTGGAAATTGCTCCATCTCGGCATAGGCAGCAGCTCTGGCCAGCAGGATGCTGAGGCCAGAAGGCTGACGCTTGAGGGCCTCGGAGTAATCGATGACGGCAGCCTGGGGCTGGTTCATCTGCTGGTAGGCGGCAGCTCTCAAGGTGTAGGCCTTCACATTGTCTGGTTGAGACTTGAGGACCATGGTGAAATCAGGAATGGCGCGATCAAATTGAGCGAGTTGGCCATAGACGTAGCCACGTTCAAGATATGCTTCGGCGTAATCGGGCTTAAGTGAGAGTGCCCGGTTGTAATCTTCAAGGGCATCCTGAAACTTGCCCATCATGGTTAAGGTGACGCCGCGATCTTTGTAGGTTCCAGGGTTGTCTAGACGAAGCCTGATGGACTTGGTGAAGTCCTCAATGGCCCGGTCAAATTGGCGGAGGCGAACTTCAACTACGCCGCGGGCACTGTAGAGTTGGGCGGTATCGCGTCCGAAGCCGGCAGCTTTGTTGTAGTCCTTGAGAGCGTCTTCATACTTACCTGCCGAGGAGAGGATTTCGCCACGGAGCATCCAGGCTTCGAAATTATCCGGATCGAGGGCAAGGGAGCGGTTGAGGTCTGCGGCACCAAACTCCACTTCGCCCAGTTGCCAACGAAGCCTCCCGCGTTCACGCCAGGCGGCAGCAAAATTCGGATCGACCTCCAAGGTGTCGGACAAAGCCTTGAAGGCGTCCTCCAACTTGCCGGCTTCTTGGGCCTGCATCGCACGATCAAAAGACTTTCTGGCTTTCGCCGAATCGCCTTTTGGGCTTTGCGCCAGGACTGTAAGAGCGGTGAAGAAACAAAGTGAAATACGCATCAAGGTACCTGTCGAAGAAGTTTACCGTCTCTGGTGAGGGTGAGCACACCATCACGCCAAATTACCGTTGAGCCGGAGAGGCCGGCAATCCAAACGAGGAAGGCCCAAAGGTCCCAAATGGGTGCCAGCCAAAAGGCCCGCCGGGCGATTGGAGAACGAAGTACGAAGACTCCGCTGACGAGTGCGGTCATCCATCTACACATCGTCAAAAATACCGCAAGACTCCACGATCCGCTGAGGATCGCGAGAAAAATCCAAAGTCCGGTGTGGGTGATTGGGAGGCCCAGATAGCCGCCACCGCGGGAGACGCGGATCGTGCGGGCCCAGCGAATCTGATGTTCCCAGACGCCGGCCCAGGTGTCGTCACCAATGGAGGTTTCCACCACAAGCTCCGACATGTGAGCGCGCTTCTTGAG
>CAZZGS010001159.1:0-1611 GCA_964653845.1 uncultured Bryobacter sp. | reverse complement strand
CCCTTCCTGAACACCTTATGCTCGCCGTAGTTCGTAACCAGCGTCCCTTCACTCCCCTGAAACGCAGCCCCAATCCCCCAATCCTCAAACCCAGGGGGCCCCTGCGGATTCATACTCCACACCATATCGAGGCCCGGATACTCATACTGCACCTCGAGAAAATTCGGAGTCTCCCCGTTATCGTCGGTCAACTCGCGCCGCCCCGTAGCTGCCACCGCCTTCGGCGCCTTGAGCCCCAAAGCCCAGTAAACGATATCGGTGATGTGGCACCAGAAATCGATAAACATCCCACCGCTGTAATCCCAGAAGTATCGATAATTGAAATGGCTCCGGTTCATGTTGTAAGCCCGCACCGGTGCTGGCCCCAGCCAGAAATCATAATCAAAGCCCTGCGGCGGCTTCGAATCCGCCACCAGCCCAAGCCCCTTTAGCTCTGAGGTCTTCCACACCGACACCCGGTTCACCTTACCCACCACACCGCTCTGAATCAACTCCACAACACGCCGGTAATTCGGCAGGTCGTTATGAATATGGTTCCCCATCTGCGTCACTCTTTTGTGAGCCCGCGCCGCCTTCACCATCCGCCGCCCCTCACCAATCGAATAACTCAGCGGCTTCTCAACAAACACATCCTTGCCAGCCTCCGCCGCCTGCACCATCGGCAACGCATGCCAGTGATCCGGAGTCGCAATACACACCGCATCAATGTCTTTCGACGCAAGTAGCTTGCGGTAATCGCCAAAGGTCTGCACACTCACGTCCCGCTGCTTGCGAATCTCAGCCACTGCCTCTGCCACATGAGTCTCATCGAGATCACAAACCGCCACGGGGTTCATATCGGTATGCTTCAGAAAGCCGCGCAGACGGTTCATCCCCATCCCGCCCACACCAATGAATCCAACATTGATCCGATCATTCGGAGCCGCCAGTCCAGAACGTAAAAAGGCAGGAGCACTGCCAGCCAAAGCCATCAATTCTCGACGAGTCATAACCCACAATTCTAAGGCAAAGACGAGTCGATAAGCCTAAAGGAAAATTCTTCGGCCTGATTGCGTCCCCGGATTGCTAGCTTCCGCTTCGCCCCGCAAGAGAAAGTTAACTCTACAGCCTTCTGGCGCTCTCAACTTCCGGGTGGCGCGTGATCCGGCCGAAGGAGTACAAGTTCCCAGAACGCCGTTTTTCTTTGCAGCAGGCGAGCCTGTATCCTGACGATCGCGGGTGGAAGCCCGCAGTGTGGGCGTGCCTCAGTGGTGAGCCGGAGGCACGAAGTTCTGAGTGATCTGCTTGTACTCGAGGAAGTCGTCGAGCGAAGCCGTACCGCCCAGGCGGCCAGAGCCGCTGGCCTTGAAGCCACCTTCTTCGAATTCAATTGCCATGTTGGCCCAGCTGTTGATCGAGACCAGGCCGACTTGCAGCTTTCGCGCAACGCGGATGGGGCGGTCGATGTCACGGCTCCACACGCAAGCGCTCAGGCCGTACTCGCTGTCGTTGGCCATGAGGATCGCTTCTTCCTCGGTGTCGAACACTTGCACTGTTTGCACCGGGCCGAAGGTTTCCTCGCGAACGATGGGCAAGGTGCTGTCCGTCACTTCGAGTAGGGTAGGGTGGTAG
>CAZZGS010001158.1:0-1613 GCA_964653845.1 uncultured Bryobacter sp. | reverse complement strand
GATCTCTTCTACCGAATCGGCGAGGTCACCCTCACTGTTCCGCCTCTGCGTGAAAGACCCGAAGACATCGAAGTGCTGGCCAGCCACTTCCTCGCACAGCAGAATCCCGAACTCCGCTTCGCCTCAGACGCCATGATGGCCCTCTACGCCTACCTCTGGCCCGGCAATGTCCGGGAACTCCGCAACACCGTTCTGCGCTCTGCCCTTATGGCAAAAGGTCCCCTCCTCCATGCCGACGACATCGTATTCTCGATACGTTCCATCGCCACGGTCGAGAACCAGCCTAAAGACTTCGGCATCGCCGGCCTCGAACAAACCATGATCCGCCGCGCCCTCGCAGATTCCGGTGGCCACCGTCAACGTGCCGCAGACTCCCTCGGCATCTCCCGCAACACCTTGGCTCGCAAAATCCGCAGCTACGGTCTCACCGCCGCCGTCACAACGCAGGTCCAGCGGAGGCTCGCTTGATCTCAGTCAACAAACAAGTCCCGAAGGTCAAATGGGAAGACCGCCGCGCCGAGGCCCGCCTCAAGGCAAACGGTACAGTCTCTCTTAAACTCAGCGAAGACTTCCATGTAGCCTTCGAAGCTCGCTTGATGGACATCTCGGCATCAGGCTTCCGCGTCCGCCACGCCAACTCAGAACTCCGCTCCGGCCAGGAATGCGACTTCACCCTCCCAGGCACCTGTGGTCGTGCCAAAGTCGTCTGGAATCGAACAACACCCGAGTTCATCGAAACCGGCTTCTTCATCCTCCTGCACAAAACAACGTAGCTAAGTCGCACGACCGCTTCTCCTTTTCTTGTGGCCAGGAGCAACGCAATTGGATTTTGTCCGCCGCCTCGCTCTGTTTCAAGTAAACTAACAGGGGAGAAAGCACCCACGGATGCAAGCCTATCGATCGGAGCCCCACCTTGGGCGGCCCTTCCGCACTCAATCAGAGGTTCTGGCCACCAACGAACTGCTTCGCGCCTACCGCCTGATGTATCTCAGTCGTCGCATTGACGACCGCGAGATCCTTCTCAAACGCCAGAATAAGATCTACTTCCAGGTCTCTGCCGCTGGCCACGAAGCAATCCAGGTCGCCGCCGGTATGGCCTGCGAACCCGGTTTCGACTGGTTCCATCTCTACTATCGCGATCGCGCTCTGGCCCTCACCCTCGGCATCACCCAGGAACAAATGTTTCTCCAAGCCGTCGGTGCCGCTGCCGACACCATGAGCGGTGGCCGCCAGATGCCCAGCCACTGGTCCTCGACAGACCTCCACATCATCAGCGGCAGTTCCCCCACTGGCTCCCAATACCTCCAAGCCATCGGTTGCGCCCATGCCACCCGCTATCTCAAAACCAACCCCAAAGAAGTCACCCTTGTCTCCAGCGGCGAAGGGGCCACCAGCGAAGGCGAATTCTGGGAGGCCATCAACCTCGCCTGCCTCCACCGCTATCCTGTCGTCTTTCTGATCCAGGACAACGGCTACGCCATCAGCGTCCCTGTCGAGCATCAAACCCCCGGCGGCAGCATCTCAAAGCTCCTCAGTGGCTTTCCTGGCCTCCTGCGCCTCGAAACAGACGGCCTCGACTTCCGTGCCAGCTTCAAAACCATGGCCGAAGCCGT
>CAZZGS010001157.1:0-1613 GCA_964653845.1 uncultured Bryobacter sp. | reverse complement strand
TTTACATCCTGTCCCTGTGTCTTCGGAGGTGAGACTAAAAGTAAAACGAAGGCGAGGGCTAGGACTCGCAATAGAGTCCGTCTGCCTGAATGTGTGTCAGAGTATGTTTGAAGTTTAGTGGACATCCGATTAAAAGAACTCCCAAAGGATATAAGCACAACGCTTGCCAATATTTTAACTGAAATCGAAGTATAGCTAATCAGATGTCTGGGAGCGAGTTCGTGTAATTCGCGGAGTCGAGATCGAAGTTCTTGCCACCGGGACAAACAAGCTACCGACGAAAAAGAACCTCATGGCGTATCTGGAGGGCCTCGCGGCAAAGGTGCATCCCGAGGACGTTCTCATCGTCTACCTTGCCGGACACGGCGCGGCGGCGAAGGTGGACGGGGACGATGTCTACTACTTTCTGACGACCGATTCCCGTGGGGCGAATGTAGCGGACTCGGCGATTGCCCTGGATGCACTCAGCAGCGTGGAACTGAAGACGCTTCTCACCAGGAAGGATATGCCGCTGAAACAGGTGTTGATCCTCGACACCTGCGCCGCTGGTGCCTTGGCTGCGCAGTTCGTCAAGCTCTCGGGGCAACGCACCGTTTCCCCGGAGGAGGCCCGTGTGATGGAGGTGCTGAAAGATCGAAGCGGCATGCACATCCTGATGGGGAGTGCGCCGGACGGGTTGAGCTATGAGGCAAGCCAGTATGCCCAAGGCTTGCTTACATACGCCCTACTGCTGGGAATGCGGACGATGGAACTAGGCGAGAGCGGCTCTATCGATGTTCTGAATTGGTTCAACTTCGCGGAAAAGAAAGTGCCGGACCTGGCCAAAGAGATTGGCGGGACACAGCGCCCGGTAGTGAGTTCGCCGAAGGGACAGGGATTCCCGATTGGGATATTAAAAGAAACGTCGGAGAGGTTAAAGATTCCTTTGTCGGAAAAGCGCCCGATGCTCTTGCCGCCGGAAGGCGGTGACGAGGCGAATGGGTTTGACGATCTACGGCTGAAGCGGGCGTTAAATGCCCGGTTATTGGTAGTCAGCCGGCCGGCGGCACGAGGAAGCGGCTTTGACGCACCGCGCCTGGTGTACGTCGCGGGGGCGGCGGATGAAACCGATGATTTACCTAAGATGAACAAGCCGTATCTGAAGTACCGGGAGGAAAACGGGCAAGTGATCGTCACGGTGCTTTTGCGTTCGCAGAAGCAGGTAATCGCGCGAACGGAGCTTCGCGGTCCCTCCGGCGACGTCGCCGCGCTGGCGGTCCGGATTGTGGAATGGATCGAACAGGCGCTGGTGAAAACCAAATAGTATTAATGCTGAACCTTGGATTTTCAGACTCAAACCGCAAATCTATCGGAGCCGCTTTGATTTCAAAGTTTTTCAAAATGTTGGGTTGCAGGGCAGGAGTCGCTCATGGATAGTCACATCGTTGTTAGAGCTGGAATCGTCGCCGCGATTAGTCTTATACCCCTGGTGGGTCAGGCGCTCGTCCCGGTCAAACTTCAATTGCAGTTAGGGCACTCGCAGAGCGAAGTTGTCCATTGTGTCGCGTACTCACCGGATGGGAGGTATGTTGTGACCGGAGCTGGCTCCGGCACTGCGATCCTCTGGGAGACGG
>CAZZGS010001156.1:0-1616 GCA_964653845.1 uncultured Bryobacter sp. | reverse complement strand
CAACCAATTGATAGCCCGCGCCATCGTCAACCGCGCCTGGATGTGGCACTTCGGCGAACCACTGGCGGGCAACCCCAATAACTTCGGCAGCACTGGCAAGAAACCCACTCATCCCGCATTGCTCGATTGGGTCGCCGTGTGGTTGCGCGATGAGGCGAAGGGATCGCTGAAGCAGTTGCACCGTTTGCTGGTGACAAGTGTGGCTTATCAACAGGTGTCGGCTCATGACGAAGTGGCAGCGAAAGTGGATACCGATAACCGGCTGCTATGGCGGATGAACCGGACGCGCCTTGATGCCGAGAGCGTCCATGATGCGACGCTGGCGGTTGCGGGCAAGCTCGATTTGAAGATGGGTGGGCCGGGGGTGAGGATGTTTGGTTTTAAGGATGATCACTCGCCGGTTTACGACTATACGAAGTTTGATCCGGACGCTGAGGGTGGGCACCGCCGGAGTATCTATCGGTTTGTGGTGCGGAGTGTGCCGGACCCTTTTATGGAGCGGCTGGATTGCCCGGATCCTTCGGTGCAGACTCCGAAACGATCCACTACGCTGACTGCGATTCAAGCGCTGGCGATGTGGAATAACCCGTTCATGTTGAGAATGGCCGAGCATCTGGCGGCTCGCGTTGGTAGTGATGTGGGACTTGCCGGGCGGCTTGTTTTTGGACGGGATTTGCGCACCGAGGAGTTGAGTCTCTATCGCGACTATTCGTCCAAACATGGAATGGCGAATCTGGCGCGGTTGCTTTTGAATACGAATGAGTTTTTGTTTGTCGATTGAGGTGAAGTATGGATCGTAGAAGCTTTCTGTTTGATATTGGCGGTGGATTGGGTGGAGTGGCGTTATCGCAGATGATGGCTCAGGAATTGCATCACAAGCCGAAGGCCAAGCGGGTGATCCAGTTGTTTATGTCGGGGGCTGCGAGCCAGTGCGACACCTTCGATTACAAGCCGCGATTGATAGCCAAGGCCGGGGAGAAGTGGGATCCGGGTGAGAAGGTCGAGCTGTTTCAAAGTAACCCAGGTGTTGTGATGCCGAGCCCTTGGGGCTGGAAGCAATATGGGCAGAGCGGTAAGTGGGTGAGTGACCTGTTTCCACATACGGCGGGCTGTGTTGACGATATCGCGTTTGTGCATTCGATGATGACGAAATCGAATGTCCACGGGCCGGCTACGTTCATGCAGAACACGGGTTTTATCCTTCCGGGTTTCCCGAGTACCGGGGCCTGGGTGAGTTATGCGCTGGGGAGTTTGAATCAGAATCTTCCTGTGTTTGTGGTGTTGCCGGACCCGCGCGGGATGCCTCCGAATGGGCCGGCCAACTGGTCTGGAGGTTTTCTGCCGGCGGCGCATCAGGCGACAACGGTTAAGGTGGGTACGCCTCATCCGATTCAAGATCTGGAGATGCCGACGGGCGGCTACGTGACGGCGGCGAGCGAGAAGGAAGGCCTGGCGTTGCTGGATCGCGTGAATCGGCAGCATCTTAATGGACGGGGTGGTGACTCGCGCCTCGAAGCTCGGATTGCGAGCTACGAGATGGCGGCGCGGTTACAGTTGAGTGCGCCTGAGGTGTTGGGTGTCGAAGGTGAGAGCGAGGCGACGCGCAAGATGTATGG
>CAZZGS010001155.1:0-1617 GCA_964653845.1 uncultured Bryobacter sp. | reverse complement strand
AATGTACGTGAAGAGACTGCGAATATCCTAAAGACCTTGTCACCCAAGGAAGAAAAGGTGATTCGACTGCGCTTTGGTATTGGCTGCGAACGCGAGCATACGCTGGAAGAAATTGGCCAGGAATTTGACGTTACTCGCGAGCGGATTCGTCAGATTGAAGCCAAGGCTTTGCGTCAACTGCGGAGTCCAGAGCGTGCCCGTCATCTGCGAGCACTGCTGGCAGCGCGCTAGTTAACCTCCAAAGGACTTCAGGATTTTATGGGCCTCGGCTTCTGCCGAGGCCATCCTGTCTTTAGCGGTGGAATAATTTTTCTGTTCGATCAGGCGCTTGGCGTCTTCTAGCTTTAGCTTCATTCGGGTGAGACCGCTGACAATGTCCGGTCGCACAGACAGGCCTTGATCGGCCATCGAGCGCCGCATGGTTTCCGCTGTCACTTCTGCGGAACTCGCGGTTGCACTGACGCTGATATAGCGCTCCATGACAGCGTCGTATTCCTTCTGGCTAGCTGCGTCGAGGGTGGACCAATCGAGCTTCGGCAATTCAGGCATTCTTGCCTGAACGACTTCAACGCTTCTGCGGATCTGTTGCATCTCGCCACGGATCTGGTTGTCCATCGGGAACTGATTGAGCAGCAGATAAGCGTTGCGGTAGTTGAGCCATGCCATCTGCGGGTTCGATTCAATTCCACCAATTTGCCGATAGAGGCCCGACATTGCAAGGCCCAGGTTGCGGTTGCCGCCAGCCATGCCCTGGACTCCATTGAGGTAGCCGCGCAGGCGCGGATTTACAACTCCACCCTGACGGAGGCTGCCAGAGATCTGAGTGAGGTTCTGTTGCAACTGGTCGGGCCCGGGCCGGCCCTGGGCTTCGAACTGTGTCAACAAGCCATCGAGCCCACCGGTTTGGGCGGTCAGGCCGGTAGCCAGCGCAAAAACGCTAATTGATCTTTTTAGCCACATAACCCACCTTCGGCATGGACGAACCATTGAAATAAGCGATCGAGATTTTGTCGCGGACTTCCATCACCATCAATTCGCCGACCTTCTCAACCTGAAGGTCGAGGACTTCGCCGGTAGAGGGATCCTTGATTTCCTTGATGATCCGTGAGACTTCAAATCGATCGCATTGCTGGATGCCATCATTACCTCCAGCGGCGAGATAGATTTTGTTGCCAGCAATCTCGGCAATCCTGGCTTCGACATCACTGGATTTTTGGGCGATCTGTTGTTCTTTGGAGTTGGTGATTTCTGCCAGCTTGCTAACGCAATCGACGGTAGCTTCACCGATGATGGTTTCGAGGAAGTTTGAACTGCTCATGTCGGCACCACCAGCACCGCCGGCACCGTTCTTGAAGCCGGCAATGCCAAAGCCATTGGAGGTTCGCTTGGATTCCCCACGTGCTTCACCCACCGCGATCACTTCGCTTGATTCGGCATCGACGAGGCGATAGCTGATTTCTACGATGGCCTTGTCGGACCTTTTGCCGACGCTGATCCCTCCCAAAACTCCACCTAATCTGCCGCCGGTAGCGGCACCGGCATTGACACGGTTGTTGCGTGTATCGGTACCGAAAACGGTAATGGTGCCCATCAGGATTGCATCGGCACCTATTACAT
>CAZZGS010001154.1:0-1624 GCA_964653845.1 uncultured Bryobacter sp. | reverse complement strand
TCACGCTTGGGGAGGAATTCATGGAGAGGCGGATCGAGGGTGCGGATGACGACGGGGAAGCCTTCCATTGCTTCAAAGAGACCGGCGAAATCCTTGCGCTGCATCGGGAGGAGCTTGAGAAGTGCGGCGCGACGGCTCTTTTCGTCGCGAGCCATGATCATTGCCTGCATGAAGGGCAGACGGTCTTCAGCGAAGAACATGTGCTCTGTGCGGCAAAGGCCAATGCCTTCTGCGCCGAAGTTGCGGGCTGCCTTGGCATCCTTGGGGATGTCGGCGTTGGCGCGGACACCAAAGTCGCCACGGAACTCGTCAGACCACTTCATGAACTCGGCGAGGACGCCGCTCTTGGTGTTGGGCTCGACCGTCTTGGACTGGCCGAGGTACACCTCAGCAGTGGTACCGTCGATTGAAATGAAGTCGCCTTCTTTGACCGTGATGGTCTTTTCGCCCACCTTGACGGTGAACTTCCTGGCCTTCTCGTCGATGGAGATGGAGCCGGCACCGACGATGCAGGGGCGGCCCATGCCACGCGCTACAACGGCGGCGTGAGAGCTCTTGCCACCGACGGCGGTGAGAATGCCCTTGGCTGCGTCCATGCCTGCGATGTCGTCAGGAGTGGTTTCTTTGCGAACTAGAATCGTCGGACCCTTCTTCGCCATCTCTACCGCGCCCTGAGCGCTGAAGGCTGCCATGCCGACGGCGGCACCAGGGCTGGCTGCGATGCCCTTGCTGAGCTTGACAAGTGACTTCAGGCTGGCTGTGTCGAATACCGGGTGGAGGAGCTGATCGAGCTGGCTGGGGGCCACGCGCATGATCGCTTCTTCTTTCGGAATCAGGCCTTCTTTGACCATCTCGACGGCTATACGTACTGCGGCAGGGCCGGTACGCTTACCGTTGCGAGTCTGGAGCATATAGAGCGTGCCGGATTCGATGGTGAATTCGAAATCCTGCATGTCCTTGTAGGCTTTTTCGAGATTGGTGGTGATCTCTTTGAGTTCCTTGAACGCGGCAGGCATTACCTTCTGGAGTTCGGCAATTGGCTGCGGGGTACGGATACCGGCCACAACGTCTTCGCCTTGCGCGTTGATCAGGAATTCTCCGTAGAACACTTTCTCGCCGCTACCAGGGTCACGGGTGAAGCCGACGCCGGTGCCGCAATCGTCGCCCATGTTGCCGAATACCATGGCCTGAACAGTGCAGGCGGTGCCGATGTCGTCAGGGATGCGCTCCATCTTGCGATAGTAGACAGCCTTGTCGTTATGCCAGCTATTGAACACGGCATCACGCGACAGATTCAACTGGGCTACCGCATCCTGGGGAAACTCCGCTTTGGTTTCCTTCTTGACCAGCTTCTTGTAGTCTTCGATGATCGACTTCAGATCTTCCGCCGACAGATCGGAATCTACCTTGATCTTGCGCTTCTTCTTCTTCTCGTCGAAGATGTGATCGAAGTGCTCCATCTCCATGCCGAGGGCCACTTGACCGAACATCTGAATGAAGCGGCGATAGCAGTCATAAGCAAAACGGGCGTTACCGCTCTTTTTTGCCAGACCTTCTGTCGTCACATCGTTCAGACCCAGGTTCAGGATCGTGGTCATCCTGCCGGGCATCGAGATCGGCGCCG
>CAZZGS010001153.1:0-1627 GCA_964653845.1 uncultured Bryobacter sp. | reverse complement strand
GGCCAGAACTCAGTAAATACCCGGTTTTGCAGGAGATGGGCCGCCTCCCTTACGGACTCCAAGGAGAGAAGATTGACACATTAGTGCGTAAAGTGCTCGAGAACGCCAAAATCCCACTTACTGCCTGCCAGATGCTGGATGAGACTGCCAACAATTCGCCCCTGCGCGGCCGGCAGATCCATAAGAAAGTCGCAATATACTTTCCTGAGCATAGGGAGGGAGTCTGGGAACGCCCGATGAAGGCGATCACTAAATATTGCAAGTCGTCCGGCATTGAGCCGGTGTTCATTAGTAAGAGGAATGGACATGGGTGGTCCGTTTTTGAACACTTGGTACATACAATCAGCCGAAGTCGGCTAGTACTGATTGATACATCGGGAGAATCTGAGCCCGACTCGGCAGGTTGCTTTGGGCTTGGATTCGCGATCGCACTTTCTGGTAAGGCCTCGAAAGATCGGAAGAAGATTCTGCGAACCGAGGAATCTAATCTTAGTCATCCTGACGCCCTAAGTATGTGGGATCCAGGACTCTATGAAAAATGGAAAGATTCAGACGATCTTCTCCAAGCTTTTAAGGATCGACTAGTAGGAATGTCGAAATGCAAGTATTAGATGTATCAAACGATTCATTCAATTTGTTCACCGAATGTGATTTGTACATTGCTGCAGCGAGTTTTGAATATGAGCGTTCGATTGCAGCATCAACGATGCTTTCTAAGCGACTGCGCGCAAAGTGCGCAATAATCCTGGCATTCACGGGAAAAACCTCAGCGGCGGCACAAGAAAACAAGTATCAATCACGAACGCGTCTTTTCGAGCAAATGTCGTTGATTGACATCTCTAAGGCGCCCCGAGTGGTCCTGGCCGGTCAATACGAATACAGTTCGACTTTGCGCCAAATAGAGGGAGAGCTCGAAGCCAGAGGCGTTTCGAAGTGTTCCGCTGTTATACTAGATATATCTTGTCTCACAGCCGTTCAACTCGTCTATGTTATCCGTTGGCTTCACTCCGTTGTCCGACCGAAATCGTGTGTCGTCATCTACTCCAGACCAAGTCGTTATGATAATGAAAATCTCACACCTGTAGATTATGAAATAATGCCGCTCCCAATTAGAGTTTCGCCGCAAAGTACAATAAGTGAAGCCCGACGTATCGCGGTAATGGTGATGGGACATGAAGGAATTCGTTCTCTGGCGACCTGGCGCGCCATCGATCCGGTGAATACCCTGCTATTGTTCCCTGCCTCGGGATCAGCCAAGTTTGACAAGACTTGCAGTAAGCAGAATTCCTATTTGATAGGGCTGTCAAGAAAGTCGCCTGGGGTCTCCGTAAAGACTGCCACAACACTAGACTTGGCGAGAGCAAGGAAGATGGTGTCGAGCTCATTGGACGATTGGTCCTCGGCTTCGCATGTCAGGGTTAGCCTAATACCGTTTGGCCCAAAGCCTTTGATCGTGGCTGCCACGCTGTCCATTTTGGATGCAGCAAACGTCGATTTTGAGCTCGTATATGCGATTCCTAAAAGGTATAGCGGACGCTACAGCGCTGGCGTAGAAGCAGTCTATTTTGAGCAGATTGCGATTTCTGACGATTTTCGGAAAGACCAACCGTAAAGGACGCAATTGATT
>CAZZGS010001152.1:0-1627 GCA_964653845.1 uncultured Bryobacter sp. | reverse complement strand
GAGGTGGTGTGGCGGGAGTGTTACCGGGTGCTGCGGCCGGGGGGGCGATTGCTGGCAGGATTTCTGAATCCGAGTTTCTTTCTGTTTGACCATGCGGAGGCAGGTGTCAGTGGGCATTTGATTGCGCAGTACAGGCTGCCCTACTCGGATATTGAACAGAGGGGGCAGAGCGAAAAGAGGAAAGAGGAGATTGCAGAGGGAGCGGCGTTTGAGTTTGGACACTCGCTTGAGGTGCAGATCGGTGGGCAGATGAAAGCAGGTTTTATGCTTGCTGGACTTTATGAAGACTGGTGGGAAGAGGCCGCCACGCCGTTGAACCGGTTGAGCCCAACGACGGTGGCGACATTATCGCTGAAGACATAGCAATAAGACCCCAAGTCGGGGTTATCTCAATTCGCCTGGGTGACGGGACAGGCCTGAGAGAGGTGGTTTGCTCTTGAGCCGTCGTTGCCGATACCATCGATCATTTCGGCGAAGGTTTGGAGCGGGACGTTTGCACCAGTTTTGCCAGTCGCTGGGATGGCAACCCAGTTTTCATCGGCACTCAGGGTAAAGCGCGGGTCGGTGGTTTGGGCTGTGTTCGTGTGGCCGTTGGGAATACAAAGCTCTGGATGATCGAAGGGGGCGCGCTGGAATTTAACGCGGTCGTCGGAGAGGGCGTTCATGAAGGCCACAAGCGCAGCGCGATCGTTGACATTGAGATTGAGCCTTCTGACGTTGGGGCCCAAGCCGCCAGCGGGGAAGTCTCCACCGCGATTGTAGAACTCGACGTCTTGTTCAATAGTGGCTTGACCCCCGTTGTTGAAATAGGGGCCAGTGAATTCGATGTTGCGGAGGCCTGGAGTTTTGAAGGCACCCTGAACGTTGGGGGCATTGGGGTTTCTCGCCAGAGGATTACCGAAGCCATCGACACCGCCAAGGCCGAGGTCGGCATCGCGTGGGGTGACGCCGGTACGGAAGAATCCGGTGTCAGGGCCGGCATTGGGTGGGCCGCCGCGGCCGCCGTTGTTCAGGAGTGCACCGATCGAGGCAGCGGTGAATTCAGAGCCGCTGTGGCAGGTGTTGCATTGGGCGCGACCGCGAAAGAGATTGAGGCCGTTGATCTGTTGTTGGGTCATTGCAGTGGTGTCGCCCGAGGCGAAGCGATCAAAGGGCGAGTCGTCTGAGACAAGGGTAGATTGGTATTGCTGGAGGGCAAGGCCGAAGAAGAGGGCGAAATTTACTTCTGCCTGAGAGAAGCCATCGCGGGCTTCGGGCGACTGCCAGAATTCAGGGGCGAAGGCCGTCTGGACAAGGCTGCCGTAGGTGATCTCCGGGTTGAGGCCTTTAGCGTTGGAATTTACATATGCGCCAAAGACGCTGTCGTCTGCGGCAACGTGCTGGTTTGCCAGGGGACGCAGGGTAAGCAAGCGCTGGGCGAGAGTGGGCCAGGAGAGGCCATCGTAGGACATCTCGACATTGTTGGTTGGAGGGCCAACGGATTGAGAGGCGAGGCTTGCGTTGGTTGCGCTTACTTTTTCCGCTTGCAATTGGCCGTTACGGTAGGCGAGTACCGTAGCTGCGGAATCGGAGGAACCGAAGGGATTGCTGCCGTTGAAGAGGTTGCTGGCGCGGCCATCCCAGAAGT
>CAZZGS010001151.1:0-1628 GCA_964653845.1 uncultured Bryobacter sp. | reverse complement strand
AGAGGGTGGACTCTTTAACGAGATCGTTCACGTTGGGGGTGGGGTAGGGAACTGGATTTGCTTCGGTCGAATAACAGTTGAAGTCTTTGTAGCCGAGATCATCGACCAAGATGAGGACGACGTTTTGTGGGGGCTTGGGCTGAGCCAGTAGAGGTGTGGCTGCGGCGGCCAGGAATTGACGGCGGTTCAGTCCATAATTCATACGATGGGCTTCCTTTTGTATTGGCGGTTGGAGAAGCGCTGGCATTCTTTGGCTAGTTCGCTTTCTGGTGCGAGGGCGATGCCGAGCTTATAGGCTGCGATGGCTTCTGTGTGCCGGTTGAGGAGATCGAGAGTTTGGCCCAAACGGAGGCAGGCCATGATGCCGGTGTTGAGATCGAGATGGTCTCGCGCGGCAACGGCGCGTTTGAGTTCTGGGAGGGCCTTGTTGTATTCGTCAAACCAGAAGAGGAGATTGCCTTTGAGGTAGGCGAGCTTTTCGGGCTGGACGCCGGTGACCGTGCTGAGTTGGTTCAGGGCTTTATCGCGTTCGCCGAGGTCGGCGTACATGTGGGCGAGTTCGATGCGGAAAAGGTAGTTGCGGGGATAGGCAGTGATGAGGCCTTCGAGGAGGGGAACGGCCTGGGCCGAGCGCTTCTCGCGACGGTAGATGGCGGCGAGGAGGATCTTGGCGTCGGAGCGATTGTTGACCCCTTTGGAGGCGACTTCTTCGAGGGTGCGGATGCCGCCGTCGCGGTCTCCACGGATGCCGGCGAGGAAGCCCATCATCTTGTAAGTCCAGGAGAGGCTGCCGACGATGTAGTCATGAAGGCCGAGGATGATTTTTGCGTCGATGTAGGTGGGGTCGGCATCGATGGCGAGTTGGGCGTGTTTGCGCGAGGCGGTGGAATCTTTGAGGGCATCGAGCCAGGCTTTGCGGACGAGGAAACTGTAATTGGCGCGGATGCCATATGTAATGGCGATGGAATAGAGGCCATAGGCGTCTTTCGGGTTTTTGGCGATGCGGGCCTGGGCTTTGGAGAAGGCGGCGTTGATGGCGTTGTCGAAGCCGGAGTGTTCTTCTTCTGTCGGGTTCATGCGCTCGCGACGGAAGAAGGGGTTGGTGCCAGAGACGAGTTCCGATTCGAGAGCGCCGGCCTTGAGCATGGCGTTATAGAGAATGGTTTGGGCGATGTAATTCTGGCAATGGGGATCTTCGGGATTTTTGGCTGCGGCGCGTCGAAAGATGACGAGAGCTTCGTCGTACTCGATGTTGTTGCCATGATCAAAGCCCCGGAGGATATCCGGGGCGATGGGTGGCGGAGTAAAGGCGAGAGTGAGAAGGAGCGGGAGCATTAGAGGCCTTTTTCGAGAGGGAGTGCGAGGGGCGCTTCCACGAGGAAGTCGAGGCTGCTCATGGCGGCAAGGGCTGCGCGGATGGCGGCTTCGCGGGCGGGTTCGATGGTTATGACAAAGGGGAGGTTTGTTTTGTCGTCAGAAGGAAGCTGGAGGACGGCGTCGATGGAGATGCCGTTTTCGGCGAGGATCTTGCCGAGGGTGGCGATGATGCCGGTGGAATCCTTGACGCGGAAGCGGAGGTAATAGCCGGAGGTGAAATCGTCTGGAGAGGCGAGCGTGGCCTGCTTGAG
>CAZZGS010001150.1:0-1628 GCA_964653845.1 uncultured Bryobacter sp. | reverse complement strand
AGCCGTTTCAGCGGGTGGTGGCAGCGTTTGACACGCGGCTGGTGGAGCTTGGAGAAGGGGGGTCTGATTGCGCAGACCGGGTTAGGGATCTGGTGGGATTGACGGAGGAGATTGGCAAGAATACGTTGTGGCGTCAGTTTCTTAAAGAAGATCCGGATGAGGCTAATATTCCGGCCATACAGCAGCTTTGTATTGAGGAGTTGAAGGACCCGAAGTTGCGCGAATTGGGAGCAGAGCTGGAGGCGCAGCGGAAGGCGATTGAGGAAGGCGTGAACCGGATTGACAGGAAGAAGGCGCGCAGGCTGGCTGAGCGGCAATTGGCTTTTCCGCGGGACGTGATCCGGAGTGTGATGGATGAGATGAATGCGTTTTCGTTGAGCCCGATTGTTGTGTTTGATGTAGGGAGGATTGGAGTGGGGCGTGATGTGGCGCGCTATTCAGCGGGGGGAGGGTTGAGGCTTACTCTGGCCAGCAGTGTGAGTTTTGATCTTGGTTATGCGTGGAATTTGCGGGGAGTGCGTGGCGAGGGACGGGGAGCGCTGTTTGTGTCGATGCGATTCGTTAATCTTTTTGGACGATAGAACGTTCGATCGCGTTGGCCAACTGCTGGAGAGTAACGGGTTTGGAGAGATAGTCGTCCATGCCGGCACTGAGGCAAATGTCGCGATGTTCTACGAGGGCATTTGCAGTGATGGCCACAATTGGGACGTGGCGTTTACCGCTCTCTAGCGTTCTGATTTCTCGCGCGGCGGCCGGGCCATCGAGAACAGGCATGCGGTAATCCATGAGGATCAGGTCTGGGTCTTCGCGTTGCCAGTTCTCGACAGCTTCGCGGCCGTTAGTAGCGAGGATGGTGCTGTGGCCGAGCTTCTCAAGGAGACGGACGAGGACGAGTTGGTTCACTTTGTTGTCTTCGGCTACGAGGATGCGAAGGCTGGCGATGGAAGGAAGAGTTGGAGTGCCAGGTGCTGGAAGCGCTTCGGCCTCAGGAGCTGGGATGGCGAAGGAGAAAGTACTGCCGCGGCCAAGCGTAGAGTGTATTTCGAGGCCGGAGCCACCCAGGAGTTTCACCATGTGCTGGGAGAGGTGGAGGCCGAGGCCGGTACCTTTGGATGAAGCGGAGACGGCGTTGCTTGCCTGAAAGAACTGCTGCATGAGCTGGGGCAGATCGCTTGAGGGGATTCCACAGCCGGTATCTTCGACAGAGAAGTGGAGGAGCGGGGGGACGCGATTGTTGCTGTAGGAGACCCGGATTTTCACCGAACCAGTATCTGTGAACTTCAACGCATTCCCGACCAGATTCAGCAGGATGCGTCTGAGAAGAGTAGGGTCGGATGAGACGTGCACCGGGAGAGGCGTGTCGTAAGCTGCGTCGAGCAAGACGCCTCTTTCAGCGGCTGTTGTCTGGAACATTACGACGATCTCCTGGATGGTGGCACCTGGAGAAAAGGGAATGGGAGTTGCCTGCGTGCGGCCCGCTTCAATGCGCGCGACGTCGAGGATGTCGTCGACCAGGGCCAAAACGGAGCTGGCACATTGACCGATTGAGGCTGCGAGCTCTTTTTGCTCGGCTTCGCTTTTGGAGCTCGAGAGGATGGAAGTGAGGCCGATCATCCCGGCGAGGGGAG
>CAZZGS010001149.1:1218-1635 GCA_964653845.1 uncultured Bryobacter sp. | reverse complement strand
GGCTGCCCCCGTCGACGGGTCGATGATATTCAGCGCACCAACCTCACCGATGCGCTGTCCAGCCGTGGGTACAGTCGTCTGAAAAGTATCGGCAAAGCGTTGGGCAAAACCTTCATAGGCTCCAAAGTAGAAGAGTTTGTTCTTTATGATCGGCCCACCCACAGTGCCGCCATACTGCTGCCACTTCAGGTTGTTCTTCGGCACGTTGTTCAGGTTGTTGGTCCAGCCGCGAGCAGCCAGTGCTGAATCGCGATTGAAGTAGTAGCCGGTACCATGCGTCTCATTGGATCCGCTCTTGATCGACACGTTGATCACCGCGCCCGCGCTACGGCCAAACTCGGCCGAAAACGAATTCGTCTGCACCTTAAACTCGGCGATCGCGTCCGGATTCGGCTGCACCACCTGCGCACTCAGGCT
>CAZZGS010001149.1:0-1208 GCA_964653845.1 uncultured Bryobacter sp. | reverse complement strand
TGCGTCCCCTGATTGTTGTCGACACCATCGAGCAAAAAGTTGTTCTGTGTATGGTAGTTGCCATTGGCGACAAACCAACCCGGCCCGCGCGTCGTCGGGTTCAGCGTGCTCGCAGCCACACCCGGGCTCAACAGCGCCAGTTCCGTATACCGCCGCCCTGCCAGAGGCAACTCAACCGCAGTCCGACCGCTAATCACCTGTCCAAGCGAACCCTGTTCGGTCTGGATGGAGGCAACATTCGCCGTCACCTCGACGGTCTCACTCAAGCTGGACACTTCCAGCTTCACGCGAACCAACCTGCGCTCGTCGATATTGATCTGCACTGCCGTCAGCTTGACGGTCTTAAATCCGGCCTGAACAACTTCGATTTCATAGTTGCCGCGCACAATCGGGCTAAAAACAGCATAGCCATCGCCGGAGGTCGCAGAAGCCACCCGCAAGCCGGTCAACCGGTTCAGCAAATTCACCTTAGCCCCAGCCACAGCAGCCTGTGAAGGATCCTCCACCAACACTCTCAAAGAAGCGGAATCGGTCTGCGCCCAGAGCGCACCCGAAAAGGCCATCAAAGCGATAAAACTTTTCATATTCTCTGAGAGTAGCTATATCAGATTTCAATCTCATTGGCATCATGTTTCAATGCGGTTTCAATGCGGTAAGTTGTTTAAGTGATGCGTATTGTCTTCTTCCTCGCCCTAACCCTCTCCGCCCAAGCCCCACCAAAGTCCATCCACCCCCAGGTCCAATCGATCGTCGAAGGCGTCGCCGAAGAACGCATCTCCGCGATCATGAAGCGTCTCGGCGAATTCCCTTCCCGCAACACCAACTTCGAATCCGGCAACAAAGCCTCCCGAGAATGGATCGCCGACCAATTCAAATCCTTCTCCCCCCGCCTCGACGTCCAGTTCGACACCCACAAGATCACCAAACAAGGCCGCATCGTCCGCGACCTCGACCTCGTCAACGTCGTCGCCACCCTCCCCGGCACCACCCAAAAAGACCACGAAATCATCATCTGCGCCCACTACGATTCCCTCAACGTCATCCGCAAGAAAGACGCCATACCAGGCTCCGGCGACCCCACAGACTGGGTAGCCACCGCCGATGCAATCCCGGCCCCCGGCGTCAGCGATAACGCCAGCGGCGTCGCCCTCGTACTCGAACTCGCCCGCCTCATGAGCCAGCACCAATGGCCCAAAACCATCGTCTTC
>CAZZGS010001148.1:0-1638 GCA_964653845.1 uncultured Bryobacter sp. | reverse complement strand
GTCTACGCCCGCCGCGGACGCCCGGTAGAGCGCATCAATAACTTGCGTGTCCACCAGCGCATTCATCTTCGCCACGATGCGGGCGGGCAGTCCGGCCAGGGCATGCGCGGCCTCCCGGTCGATTAAATCGATGATACGCTCCAACATTTGATGGGGCGCTATCACCAGGCGACGGGTGGGTTGGGGGCGGCAGATACCCGTAAGGAGATTGAAAAGGTCAGTGGCGTCGGCCCCTAACTCTGGCCGGCAGGTAAGCAGGCTAAGATCGGTGTAAAGACGGGCAGTGCTGGGGTTGTAGTTGCCGGTGCCCAGATGGACGTAGCGACGAATGCCGTCGTCATCGGCTCGCACCACCAGGGTGACTTTGCTGTGAACCTTGTAGCCGAAAATGCCGTAAATGACGTGGACGCCAGCTTCTTCCAGGGCGCGGGCCCAGCGAATGTTGTTCGCTTCATCGAAACGGGCCTTGAGCTCGACCACGGCCGTGACCTGTTTGCCGTTCTTCACCGCGTTCATGAGGGCTCCCACAATTCGGGGGTCGCCGCCCGTGCGATACAGCGTCTGTTTGATCGCGAGGACTTTGGGATCAGCGGCGGCCTTCTCGAGGAACTCTACCACCGTGGTGAAACTGTCGTAGGGATGGTGCATCAGCACGTCTCGCTCGCGAATGGCGGCAAAGAGATCCTCTCGATTTCGAAGGCTGGCAATAATGGGACCGAAGAAGGGTGGGTCCCGCAATTCGGGTGAATGATCGCCCTCAATGATCGCCATCAGCCGAGTGGGATTGATGGGGCCGTCCACCACGTATAGATCCTCGGGCGTCAGACCTACATGGGTGAGCAATTCGGCGCGGACCTCTTCGGGGCAATCGGCGGAAACTTCCAGGCGGACGGCCGCGCCGCGCTTCCGTTTGTCGAGCTCGTGTTCGACGGCGCGCAAGAGGTTGGGAACTTCCTCTTCATCGATGTAGAGCTGGCTGTTGCGGGTGACCCGAAAACTCCAACAACCCTCCAGGCTCATGCCGGGAAACAAATCGTCCAAATGATGACCAATCAATAGACTGAGAAAGACGAAGTCCTTGCGGCCATCAGTTCGGGGTAGGGTTACGATTCGAGGTAGGCCGCGCGGGACCTGGACCACGGCGAGCCAACGGCGTAGTTCACCATGAAATTGGCCATGCAAGCGGACGATCAGGTTGAGGGACTTATTGAGGAGTTGGGGAAAGGGGTGTGAAGGATCGACGGCCAGGGGCGTCAGCACCGGGGAGACCTTCGCGCGGTAATGCTCGGCCAACCACGCCTTGTCGGGTTCCTCATCGAGGTCTGCCGGATCAAGGAATCGGATCCCATGACGGTTCAAGGCCGGCATGAGCTCCTCGCGCCAACAACGATTGGCATCACCCACCAGGCGGCTGACCCGTTCGCGGACCCGGGCCAGAGTCTGGGTCGAATTGAATCCGTCTGGCGTTCGGTCGACGATTCCCTGGCCAATCGTCTGCTTCAGTCCGGCCACACGAACCTCGAAGAACTCGTCGAGATTCGAGTTCACGATGCAGAAGAATTTTAGCCGCTCGAGTAACGGATTGGTCGGGTCGAGAGCTTCGTCCAAGACCCGTTGGTTGAACTCCAGCCAGCTGAG
>CAZZGS010001147.1:0-1639 GCA_964653845.1 uncultured Bryobacter sp. | reverse complement strand
TTATGAGCGACGCCAAGCCTCCAAAACGGAAGAAGAAAGACCTTGTGGAAGTGGAGTTGATGTACAACGACCGCAAGGAAGAGTATCGGAATGTCCGGGTGAATGGGAAGGTGCAGAAGTCGGGGTCGCCTGAGGATACGGGGTCCTGGTCGACGGGGGATTGGGGCACTACGCTGGTGGATATCTTGCACCCGGCTACGGCGGCAGTGTTTACCCGTCGCGGCAAAGACAAGGTGGCGGATATTGATTGCGAGGTGTTTGATTTTAAGGTGGAGAAGGCGAATTCGCACTGGATCGTTCGCTACGGTAAGCCGATCAATCCGGCATACAAGGGCGCGATCTGGATTGACCCCAAGACTGGCCGCGTGTTGCGCACCGAGATGCAGGCGGTGAGATTGCCGAGCGATTATGAGCTGGACTGGGTGGAGCAGATGACGGAGTACGGCTGGGTGACGATCAAGGGCGAAAAGTATCTTCTGCCAGTGAAGAGCGAGAATCTGGCTTGCTGGCGGTATACGACGAAGTGCTCTCGCAATGAGATTGAATTTAAGAACTACCGGAAGTTTGCAACCGAGTCTTCGATTTCTACGACAGAGTCTGAGATCAGCTTTGGCGATAAACCAAAAGAGGCGCCACCTGTTACGGCAGCGCCTCCGGTAAAGAAGAAAAAAGACTAGGCGCTGGCGAGGGCGGCCAGTTCCTTTGCTGTGGCCTCTTCGACATCCTTGTGGAGCGAGTTGCCATGCGCGTCCATCGTGACGATGGCGGCGAAGTCTTCGACATCGAGATGCCACATGGCTTCGGGGATGCCAAATTCCATCAGGTCGACTCCGGCTACCTTCTTGACCGTGCGGGCATAGAATTGGGCTGCGCCGCCGATGCCGTTTAAGTAGACAGCTCCGAATTGCTTGAGCGCTGCGCTGGTCTTGGCACCCATGCCGCCTTTGCCGACCACGACGCGAACGCCGTATTTCTCGATGATGGTGGCCTGGTAGGGCTCTTCACGGCTTGAGGTGGTTGGGCCGGCTGCCTTGACATACCAGGTGTCGTTGGTCTTCATCATTACCGGGCCGCAGTGATAGATAATCTGGCCGTTGAGGTCCATGGGCGGAGGGGTGTTCATGAGGTGTGCGTGGACTGCATCGCGACCGGTGTACATGCGTCCACGGATGAGTACGACGTCGCCGACCTTGAGGGCGCGTACCTGGGATTCTGTGATGGGTGCGGTAAGTACAACTTCGCGACCGGTGAGCGGGAAGCCGGAGCCTTGGGCCATCTTCTCGACTGGGCGTTCGGGATCGCGATAGATCCACTGTTTGATCGCGCCGCTGCTTGCGTCAAGCTTGATACCCAAACGGCGGAAGGCCCAGCAATCATAAGCGACGCTGACGAAGAAGCTGGCCGGAAGGCGATTGGCGGCGACGACTTTGCAGCCGATCAGACTTGCTTTGCCCCCGAAGCCCATGGCACCGATCGAGATCTTGTTGGCTTCTTCCATGATTTCGGCTTCAAGGCTGGCGAGGACTGGATCGGGGTTGGTGTCGGCGAGGGTGCGGAAGAGTTGTTCTTTGGCCAGCCAGTAGCCGTGAGCGCGATCGCTGCCGATGCAGACGCCGAGGGCACCGGGGGCGCAACCCCC
>CAZZGS010001146.1:0-1645 GCA_964653845.1 uncultured Bryobacter sp. | reverse complement strand
CCTGAGCCTGTGCCGCCGCTGCCTGGTTTGCTGCTTGTTTTTCGGCCATGATTCCTACTCCTTGTCCTTATCAATTTCGGTTTTGATCTTGTCGAGAGCTTCGGTGTTGGATACAGCATTTAACAAGGATTCCTCAAGCTTGTCATTTCCCTGAAGGCTGCCACGCAGATCTGACAAACGCGTGCGCAAATCGAGCAGTTCCTTGAGCGGAGCAACCTGCTTGACGATATTACCTGGTTCGAAATCATCCATGCTCTTAAAGTTTAGGTCGACTCGAAGCTGCCCGGCGTTGGAGTCTTCGCTCAGCTTGTTCTCAACGGTGAGGAAGAGATGAGGCTTCATCGATTCCAGAACCTTGTCAAAATTGTCGGGAGTGATCTCGACAAACTTGCGCTCCTTCAGTTTGGGCAATGGTTCTGTTGGATGACCGGTAAAGTCACCTAAAACTCCCATCACGAATGGAAGTTCTTTCAGTTCGATTGCGTCACCAACCTGCACGTCATATGTGATCTGCACGCGCGGTGGGCGAATTTTATCCAGTTTATGTTGGGTACTGTCACGTCCCATAAGGTATCCTCCTTGAAGATTGATCCGAATTCTTAGCTTTCAAAATGAGAGCCGACTCGGATACTGTAATAGAAAATGAAGGCCGTGTGAATAGGTAAAGCGAGAATATCGCAATCTAATTTAGAATTAGAGAGAGTATAGGGGGAAGTGACAATTCGATGAAGCAACTGCAACCAGTGATTTGGTCGAAAGGCACCTTCCTGCAGCCCCAGCACCTGCAGACACAGGACCGATATCTTGAGAGCCTTTTGCACTTCCGTCAGGGAGCGCTTCGATTTGCTCCCTATGGCCTTCAGCGATTGGTATTCAGTAAGCAGGCTTTGGCCGCAGGTCAGCTTCAGATTGAAGCAGCTAGCGGTCTGCTCGCCGATGGATTGGCATTTGATATTCCGGGTTGCGATAGTGCGCCAGAAGCCAAAGCACTGGCGACCTGGTTTGAACCGGTCGACGGCATCGTTCCGCCGTCTCTCGACCTCTACCTTGCTGTGCCCACCTATCGCTATGGCGGGGCCAACGTGGGCCGCCCTCAACTGCAGAAGGATGGGCGTTACCTGGTAGAGACGCTTTTGGTGAACGACGAAAACAGCGGATTGGCCCAGAAGCCGGTTCAGGTGGCGCGAAAGAATTTCCGGATTCTTACGGAATATGAATTGGGCGAAGGGATGACCAGCATTAAGCTGGCGCGGGTTCGTAAAGATGAAGCCGGGCAATTTCAACTGGATCAATCCTTCGTTCCTCCTCTTTTGGATATAGCGTCAAATGAACACATAATGGGTCTCGCAAGACGCACAGTTGAGCTTTTAGCTGCAAAAAGTTCTAATTTGGCGGGCATGAGGCGCCAAAAGAACCTTACGCTGGCCGATTTTACGTCTGGAGACATCGCCAATTTCTGGTTGCTCTACACAATCAACTCGAGTTTGCCGGTGATCCGGCACGCATTTGAGTCCAGACACGGGCATCCTGAAGACTTCTATGCCGAGCTGACGGCTTTAGCTGGGGCACTCACGACATTCTCCAATGAGATCGAACCAGCGGATTTGCCGATCTACCAGCACGACGATCTAGGGCCTTGTTACCG
>CAZZGS010001145.1:0-1645 GCA_964653845.1 uncultured Bryobacter sp. | reverse complement strand
GGATGCGCTCAAAGTCAGCTTACCTGCCAAGGAAAACGTAGTCAGGCGGAAAACAGCCGACGGAGAACGGCAACCATCAACGAATAATACAGTTAGAAGGAAAAACTGTGGGTGGTGGCAGAGGGTGCCTGTGATTTGTTTGGACGGGGATTGGTGGTCGGCGCGGCAGGGGGTTTCGTTGCTGTGGGCGCCGGGGTTTGAGGAGTTTACGACGTTGGATTTAGCGGGGTATGTGGAGAAGGCGGTGGGGTAGGCTTGGAGCTTTGCGGGAGAGGATGCAGGGGCATTAGCTGGAGTCGGCGGTTTGCGACACGGTGGAGTTTGCGAGGAATATGGACGCGTTGTATGTGCGATTTGCGGGGCCGGGGTAGACGGGACGTCGGGGGTCCCGGGTCGCGAGTGAAGTTTGCAATCAGGATGGGGAGCAGACGTTTTGGAGCTTGCACCCTGTTTTTCTCGATCCTCGTCACTCGCGGTGCGCCCGCTATCCCGAACAAGTGGCAATTAACAGGGCCAAGCTCTCCGGCTGGAAAGGCGGGTGCGCCAACTCGCCATTTGAGATTGGGGCCGAAATCCCACGCCGGTGCACTGGATGTTAGCATCAGTGCGATGAACCGAGTTGCCTCGACCTACCAGCGAATTCGTGCCTTGCTGGCGGGCGCAGATCTGGAAGGCCATTTAGAGCCATTTGAGCACGTGCTAGAGGTTGAACGCCTGAGGCAAGCATTTCGACCGGAAGGAGACGTCAGGTTCCTCGTCCTCGCGGAATCGCATGTTCGTTCGACTCTGCCCAACTTCGCTAGACAGGGTGCAGGCTTCATCTACGAGCCACGCTACTACACACCGTGGTGGCACCAACTGCTATTGCCGGCCTTTGGAGTACTCCAACCCACGACGGTCGACAAACGCGCAAATTTTCTGTTACGGCTAAAGCAGAGCGGCTTCTGGGTTCTGGACGTTTCGCTGATCTCGCTAAGCGGCTACACGAAGGTCGACCCTAACTGGCCCAATCGCCCGCTGGACCGGATAAAAAGAGAGATATTCAGGGAATCGTGGAATGGGCACGTGGAGCGGCTATTTGAGGAGGTTAGGACCCAGCGGCGTCCCGCAGTAATCTGTGCGTTCGATTGTGTCCGAGACGTATCTCCGCTGCATCTCGGTGACAATGTCACCTTTATCAGGTTCAAAGCCCAAGGAAATTCGGCAAAGTACTCTAGACCCGACTACCCGTTTGGAACCAGCAAATTTCAGGAAGCTGCGAGAAAGGCGGAGCTAGCGGGGTGCCTTCTTTAAATTCGCTTGCATACCGCAGCAGCCTGCCGATGTGTCTCGTCTTACGCTGCTCTTGTCTTATGCTTCTTGCTGCGATCCTTTCTGTCTAGACCGCTTGCTCAAAGGGGTCGCTGGACCGGTCATCAGCCGTTGCTCTGATACTTCGCTATGAGCAATTGCATGACGAGGAATGCGAGCTCAGATTTTTGGCCGACGGGGTGCGTCCCGCCCAGATAATACCCTCTCGTCGTTTGCGCGTCTCAACGGAAGAAACGACTGGGGCGCGTGCGTGTCGGACATCTGTACAAAAATAGGCGGACAACTCGGTCGGTCAATGTGCTTTTAGTCTGTGGAAGTTAGTGGAATCTTACTG
>CAZZGS010001144.1:0-1649 GCA_964653845.1 uncultured Bryobacter sp. | reverse complement strand
CGATGCCGAAGCTATTGGCGCTTTGGGAGTTGTTCATCGACTGACGGGCGACGACACCCTGGGTGAGGGTGGCATAGTTGAGCGGGTTGTTGTTGATATTAGGGATGCTCCTGATGACCTCTTCAGAGACGGTGTTGACGATGCGTGAGCTTTCGGTCTGAAGTTCGAGGGCGGAGCCTGTAATTGTGATTGCGGACTCCACTGCGCCAACTTCAAGTTTGAGGTCCACGCGCACGGTCTGGTTGGTGGTGAGGGCAATACTGGTAACGCTGTATTGCTTGAAACCAGCTTTCTTGACTGAGACGGTATACGTTCCAAAGCCGAGGTAGGGGGCGGTGTATTCTCCAGCGCCGTTGGACTTTAAATTTACGTTCGAATTGGTGTTGGTTTCGCGAACGCTGACTTCAGCGTCGGGAACCGGGGCACCGGAAGCATCGAGGACAGTACCGACGATGGTGCCGGATCGGACTTGGGCGGGAGCTGGTTGGTGGGTGAATAGAAAAGCAGCAAACAAGGCCACTGGAGCAAGAAAATTGAAGCTGGATCGTAACATAGATCTGGCCTAGTGATAAACCGCGTTGACGAAAAGATCTATTATCTTTTTGATGTATAGTAATTATTACTCCACGTATAACGAGTCTTGTGTGTCATAACACGCTTGCTCGGCCCGCCTTTTCGCCTCGGCCCCTTTTTTGATAGAACCCTTCAGGAGAGATCCCCATGCTTGCTTCTATGCCAGAAATGAAAGGCTATTCCCGGCGTCACGTATTACGTGCGGCCAGTCTATTGTCAGCGGGCGCTGCCCTGCCCTTCTATAACGAATTCGCGATGGCGCAAGATGCAGCCGAGAGGCCGCGCGGGATGCGTGGGCCAATGCCGCCCGATGCTGTAAGAATTGGATCCAATGAAAATCCTCTCGGGCCGTGTATGGAAGCCTGCGAGGCGATCGCGAAGATTGCGAAGTATGGTGGACGATATTCCCCATTCAATGAACAGGGCGACTTCATCAAGGCGGTGTCCGAAGCCGAAGGGCTGAAGCCGGAATACATCGCACCTTATGCTGGATCGAGCGATCCGTTGCACCGGGCGGTGTTGGCGTTCACCTCGCCGACCAAGGGTTTGGTGATGGGCGACCCGGGTTATGAATCTGGCGCGGGTACGGCAAAGTTTGTCGGCGTAAAGGTGACTCGTGTTCCTCTGGCCAAGGGCACCTATGCTCACGACGTGAAAGCAATGGTGGCGGCAGATCCGAATGCAGGCGTCTATTACATCTGCAACCCCAACAACCCGACCGGGACGATCACCAAGCGTGAAGACATCGAATGGCTGATCGCCAACAAGAACAAGGATTCGATCATATTGCCGGACGAAGCCTACATCCATTTTTCGGAAGAAATGCCAGGCAGCGATCTTGTTGCCAAGGACAAGGACGTAGTGGTTCTGCGTACCTGGTCGAAGGCTTATGGCATGGCGGGTATTCGTTGCGGAACGGCGATGGGCCGTCCGGACCTTCTTGCGAAGCTGCGGCCATACGGGGCTGGCATGTTGCCCATTACGGGCCTTGTGGCCGGTACGGCGAGCGTGAAGTCGAAGAACCTGATTGCCGAGCGTAGAGGGATCAACACGAAGATTCGTGAGGACGTGCTGGA
>CAZZGS010001143.1:0-1651 GCA_964653845.1 uncultured Bryobacter sp. | reverse complement strand
TAAAATTGTTGTGAATCGAAAAGCTTAATTTTCCGAAGGTCGGGCTCTTCTATTCGTCTGAGTCGAATCGGAAAATGCATTGATTGGCCTGAAAAGGGAAAGATGGATGGCTCGCGGTTGGCTCGGAGGAAAGCAGCAAAAACGGCAATAGAATGCCCAGTGACGCGTCAGGCAAATTGTCGCCAAATCTAGGGGATGAGCGTGACACTCGCGTGAAGTGCGGCCAGGGCCCGTTCCATGGTGACTAAGGTTCCCCCACGGCTTCGCGCCAGCAGGACGAGGTAGGCGTCGGTGACCTGTTTGTGGCCGGTGATCCTGGCCGAAGGCAGATCGAGATACGAGACGTCGTCAGGCCAGAATTCATGAAGTGGGAGGGTGGAGATCGATTCCAGTAGCAACTTGGCGGATTCTGCCGTGGCGTCAACGCCGGCGCGCAGGTGGAACCGATAGAGTGCTCCCTGGGTAATTGGGCAGGTCGCAAAGCGATGGCCTATGCGGTACCATGCCGCCGCTCGCGCGTTCAGACTGTGCTCGGGTGTTGCCAGCGCGATGAGAATATTGGAGTCGAGAAGGTGGACCTTACTCTTCATCTTCGAGCGCCCTGACGTCATCGGTGGTCACGGGCCGGGTGCAATGAAAAGTGGGGAACCCGTAGTCGCTCATCTCGATAGCTGCGCCTTTGGCAGAATGTGCCGCTTGGAGAATGAGTTCACCCACCACTTGCCCGAGGCTGCGATTTTGGTCGCGGGCGATTGCCTTGGCGAGATAGTACGACTCATCTGGAATGTCGAGGGTGGTGCGCACAATCGCATCATAGCACAAAGGCACAGCGCAAGCCAAACCCGCACTTGGGCTGGAGCCTCATCGGCAGACAATTCCCGATATACGGCGGTGGGAACAAGAATCTTTGCAAAGAGTGTGGGCAGCAAGTTTACGAGGCAGACCATTGCGAGGTAGTTGAGCGGCCCTTTTCCGGCAATGACGATTCTCATTGGCTTAGAGCCCGATCGCTTTTGAGCGCCTCGGGTTCACTCTCGAAATCCTGGAGGATATAGTCCTCAAAAAGGCCATGGCGCTTCAAGAAGCCATCAATTTCGTAGCTGGTTTCCAAGCCGAGCCCTCGCCGCAAATCTGGTTTGGTGAGATGCCCCAAGCGATACTCGTCTGCGGCTATAGCCTCTAGAGCCATGCACTAAAGACTACTCCCTCTCGTGCTGAGCCGCTGAGCAAGCTCATCAGGAATCTGAATGGTGAGTTGCATTTTACAGTGAACCGCTTCTACTACACGGGAGCGTAAATTGCATTGCAAAGTCGTGTGCACAAGGAGGCAACCAAGACTTTGAAAGGCCGAAGCGCATTCCAGTGTGATTCTTAGAAGACGGATTCATCACGGCGGTAGACATTACTAACGGGCTGACGGTTGCAACTCGCAATCAGAAGGATTTTGTCCCCTTGGGGTGAAGATTGTAACTCCGTTCGACCTTGCCTGATAAGGGTCCCAATTCTCAGTCGTCGGCCGAAGGACCTTATAGCGCCGGCACCGGGATGTCGAGAAGCCGATTGTAGGCGGCTAGGCCGGTTCCTCCTGTTGCCAGTTGACTCAATTGAACATGGCTCGAATGGCCCGCCCTCTTCGCCGCAGGGGCATTAA
>CAZZGS010001142.1:0-1654 GCA_964653845.1 uncultured Bryobacter sp. | reverse complement strand
CCTTTGATGTCAGCACTACAGAAAGGTTCGGGTTGATTGAAACAGTAGCGGGCACTTGAACGTTCACCTGCGTAGGGCTTACAAAGGCAATAAATGCCCGCTGTCCGCCCACCGTGACAGAAACGCCACCCAGAGATGTGGGCGCAGTGAGATTGGTAAAGGCATTGTTCCAATCAAGAGTCGCGTCGGTGAGATTAGTTCCAAAGAGTTCGAGATAAGAACCAGGCGCCGCGATTTTGTAACCCCCAAATGCACCGGCCGTTTGCACACCGCCATCGCTTAGAGAGGGAGGCGGCCCAGTCTCAATCTGCGTCACCGAATTTACTACGATCAGGTTTGAAGCTGAAAGAGTGCCGTTAAAATTCTGAAGCGGGATTTCGTTGAAGGGTGAGGGAAGCGGGCTGGGACTGGGAACCGGGACGGCAGCGAGGCGGTCCATTACCGCCAGGCTTGCACTATCGACGATGCGTCCAAAGACGGTGAAGCCGCCGTTTTGATTGTTGAGAATCGCAGGGTTGTTATTAGAGAGGTTGAAGAACCACTGATTGGTCGCACTGTTGGGATCGTCGCCCAGCTTGGCCATGGCGATGGTGCCACGAATGTTGGACTCACGATATTCGTTGACGACTGGCGGGTCTGCGGGGATCGCGGACAGGTTGGGGAGCGCAGCGGAAAAGCCGCCGCCCTGGATGATGAAGTCTCGAACGGAGCGGTGGAAGACCGAGTTATCGTAGGCCTTTCTGTTCATGTACCTGAGGAAGTTCTCGACCGTTTTGGGAGCGGAACCAGGAAGCAAAAGTACATCAATGTCGCCGAGTGTGGTCTTGAAGCGAACGGTAGGAGCCGTCGTGGTCTGAGCGAAAACTGTCGCAAATGCGAACGAAAGTAGAAAAGAAAAACGAAGGATCATGAAGCTATTTGGAGTCTAACGCAACTGACGCAACCGCCTCCGCAAAGAGGTACACACCGAATCTGGGTTTGAGCACGCCCCGCCCCCAGCGGTTGGCCTTCCAAGTGGCTCTGATGAAGCGCAGTTCCGGGTGGGCTGCCAGGTCACAGATCATAACGGAAGAGCCGATATAGAACTTCTGTGGAAATGCGGCCAGCGGCTGCTCGATCCAGGTTTCGTCATCGAGTGAGCCTTGGAGGTGCACTTCAAGTGACTGCTGTTCGATTACGGTGTCGATAACGAGTGTGAGTTGCAGCATTTGGCCTGCTGAGTCACCAAGAGCGAGTGCTGCGCTCGACCCGTTGCCCTCCAAAACCGATTTCGGGATCAGAAAATGATGAAACATGGTGCCCTAATGCTTGAGTGCTTTCAGACGTTCACGTGCGGCTTCCAGGGTTTCGATTTTTTTGCAGAAGCAGAAGCGCACCCATTGGTCGCCAACGCCGGGAGTCTCAAAAAAGCTCGATCCGGGAACACAGGATACGCCGATGTTTTCGACCAGATGCATGGCAAAAGCGCGGTCGTTATCGAAGCCAAACTTCGAAATGTCCGCCATCACGTAGTAGGCCCCTTGCGGCCGCAACGGCTGGAAGCCCGCTTCGGTGAGGATCTCGAGGATGAGGTCTCGCCGCTCACCATAGTGGGTGGAAAGATCGGCGTAGTAGGAATCGTCGGAAGCGAGCGCATGAACTCCAGCCTGCTGCA
>CAZZGS010001141.1:0-1655 GCA_964653845.1 uncultured Bryobacter sp. | reverse complement strand
CCCTCAGGGTTTGGATCGTCAAGGCATTCAGGTACTAACAGTTGGTCATCGTGGTCGGGCGAGGAAAACGCCCGTGTCCAGAGGCCTTTCGCGCGAATTGACGGTTACTCGGAAAATATGTGTTTTCGGGAAATATAGCGGTTGAACCAATGCGGCACGAGATGCACTGTTGGACCCTCACTTGGGACTATATCACCGAGTCCATCACCTCGCAGTTGGCCGCCCAGACCTTTCACGCTCACCATAGGGTTCGCTTCGCGCTCGCATCGCAATATTGAAGACAGCTCGGTCTGAATGCCATCGCGAGAGCATAGAGAGGGATGCGAGGCTCCTGCCGCTGAATCATGTAATCTACTGATAACCCTAATTATCGGTAGTTGATAAGTAGGCTAAGTTATTGCATTCGGACCGGCCAGATCGGCCCAATTTCGAAAACCTTCATGTATTGACAGTTTCTGAAGGTTTCGCTAGTGTCGGATTATGGCCATGACATCCTTGAACATCTCGCTCCCCGAATCGTTGAAAAAATACGTGGAAGTCCAAGTGTCCGCTGGTGGCTACAGCACGCCAAGCGAATATCTTCGAGAACTCCTACGCAAAGATCAAAAGCAGCGCGCTGAGGAAAAGCTTGAGGCACTTCTTCTGGAAGGACTCAATTCCGGAGAGCCTATCGAAATCACTCCAGAGTATTGGGAGCGCAAACGCGCCCAGCTCGTTGAGCGCCACAAGAAGAAAACAGCAACTCGGTGAGCTTCGGATACATTCTTCGTCCAAAGGCTGACCAAGACATTGATGACGTCGGCGACTACCTAACACAAGAAGCTGGACTCGATTTTGGACTTCAGTTTCTGGCATAACTCTACGGGACTTTTGCGTTGCTCGTTTCACAGCTCGAGATGGGTTGGCGATGTAACGTACCGCATCCACAGCTAGCTGGCGTTAGAACCTTTCAGGTCAGTTCCCGTTTTGACAAATACCTGATCTTCTATCAATCGTATGAAGATCGAATCGAAATTCTCCGAGTGCTTCACGGTTCTCAAGATCTGCTCGCACTGTTTAAGCGCGAGGGAGTCGAGTAAATACTTCACGACGGAAAATAAGGTCTCCTTGCGACAAGCCGAAATGCCTGAGCATTGTTCCGTAGCTCCAGAGTCCGATGAGGCTCCTGGATCACGGGCAATCGGGAAGTTAAGGAGTCCTCCGCTTGATAGCACCCGATCGAACGGCGATTGCGTCCGCAATCGGCCGTGTAATGCGACGGAATGGTAAGTGATCGCGGTCATCGAGCTGGTGGCGGAGGAAGATCCTCATCCGCATGGGTATGGGCTGCTGCCGGTGGAACGGATCGCCCATGTGCATGTGAAGGATTGCCATATGGATGGGCACGCACCGATTTGAGAGCCGGTTGGGACGCGGCACGTGGATTGGAAGGGGCAGAGTGCGGTGCCGGTAGCGGATGGCTATCGGGGTTATTTGAGCCTGGAGACGCATGGCCGGGGCCAGACGGGGCCAAGATGCTGAAGTCGACGATTTGCGGTTGGAACATGCGGGGGCTGGCGGCGGAGTAGGGTAGGCGGAAAACGTTCGCCGCGCAACCGAATGTTTGCACCCCTGCCAGAGACAAGAAGCGCTCGCCTCGGTGTAGGATAAGGCGT
>CAZZGS010001140.1:0-1664 GCA_964653845.1 uncultured Bryobacter sp. | reverse complement strand
GCTATACAGCGATGGCGCTTTTGCTGGACCGGTTGGCTGCTGAGGCCACCAGTGTCAGTGCGATTGCCGGAGCACTGCCTCGTTTCTACCGTAGGGCCGGGAAAGTGCAGTTTGCTCATGGCAAGCTGGGAGGCTTGATGCTGGCCATGGAGAAGAATCACCCTGCGGCGCAACTGGAGCGCACCGATGGCTTAAAGCTGAATCTTGAGGAGGGCTGGATTCATTTGAGGGCCTCCAATACGGAGCCGATTTTGCGGGTTGCGGTGGAGAGTCGCAACGAGGCCCGGGCCGATCAGTTGTTCGCCGAATCGATGGATTTGTTGCGGGCCTGATTTTTTCGGGAACTAAATGCCACTTTCGCGTCCATTAGAGGCAGTGGTCATTGCCGAAGCCATCACGATTGTCGAAACGCTCGATCCGCAAGCGCTTTATCAGAGCCATTACTCGCGGCTCTATCGCTTTGGGCTCGCGTTTTCGGGTTCAGAGTCGCGAGCGGCTGAGGCAGTGCAGGAAGCCTTTTTAGACCTGATTCGCAAGCCTGCGCAGTTTGACCCAAGACGCGGCACGGCGAGCTCTTTGCTTTTTGGCATGGTGCGGAACCGGTTGCGGAGTGCCCGGCGCTCTGAGCGCGAAGAAGCACTTGAGGATGATGCCGCTGGTGATGTCGATCTACTGATTCACTTCGAGCGTGCCGAACGAATTGCAGCCGTGCGAGAGGCGATTCTGGGTCTGCCAGAACATTACCGCGAAGTTGTGGTGCTGTGCGAAATCGAAGAATGCAGTTATGAAGAGGCGGCGGCTTCGCTGGATCTTCCTGTTGGTACGGTGCGGTCCCGGTTGAGTCGGGCCAAGCAGCAATTGAAGCGGCGGCTGAGCGAATACGAAGGGAGTGGCGCATGAAACTCGATGGTTTGCTGAAAGAGTATGGTGAGACTTTGACTACGCCCATACCTGACTTCGCGGCGCTGGTGGCTGAGGCCAGACGGCGCAAGCAGCGCACCTGGATTAGAACTTTGAGTGGGCTGGCTGCAGCGGCCTGCCTAGCCTGGGTGATTTGGATACCTAAGCCAGCAGCGGTAAAGGTACGTAAGGCGCCTGCAATCGAGCCAGTAGCGGCTAGCAGACCTGTTGAGGTGGCTGCCCTTAAACCTCGTCGCGTTCGCAGGTTGCCATCGCCTGTACGCGAAGAGACGGGCTTTGTAGCGATTGCAGAGACCCGGATGTTGCCGCAGCCTCAGGCCTACCAGGTGTTGAGAGTGAGTGTGAGTGGGCAGCGCTTGATGGCACTCGGAGTGCTGCGGCCAAATCAAGTGGTGTACCCAACAATGATGGCCGATGTGTTGATGGGCGACGACGGGATGGCGCGGGCTGTCCGCGTGGTCGAAAATGAATATCAATAGGAAAAAGTTATGAAAACAATTTACAGTTTCGGATTAGCCGCAGGTCTTGCGCTCGGTCAACAGACGGTGCCAGCTCCAGATGCAGGGCAAACGCGGATGATGTTCTATGGAAACTCGAGTGCGGATGAAGGCAAAGGAGCCGCTTATTCTGCCGATTCGACTACTGAGACGACGCAAGTGTTGCAGGATGGCAACCGGATCAAGAACACGAATCGGAGCAAATTTGCCCGCGACACGGAGGGACGTACTCGACGCGAGACTACC
>CAZZGS010001139.1:0-1664 GCA_964653845.1 uncultured Bryobacter sp. | reverse complement strand
GCCGAAAGTGAAACCCCGGTTAAATTGGGGCCACTTCACATTCCTGCGCAGAGCCGCAAAAACATTCAGCAAAAATAGCGACAATACTTCGTCGTGATACTAGTAAATCACTCGCACTCTACTCCAAAACCATCGGCCTGATCGGTACCAGAATGCGCATTGCAACACAACCCGATTGAACCATGCAACTTTTCGCGAACTCTTCCATTTGCATCCCGCCATAAATTCGCTTAGCGTGGTGATATGACGGTCGAACTTCTCCCAGAAACAGAACGGCTTCTTCAGGAAGAAATTCAACTGGGTCATTTTGCGTCTCTCGACGAAGTGATTGTGAAGGCCGTCCACGCATTGCGCGAAAAATCCAGCCCTCCTGCTGCATCTTCTGCTGCCACTCACGAAACTTTATACAGCCTCCTATCCCAGCCGCCCTTCGCCGGTTCAGACCTCAATCTGGATCGGCAAAATCACTATCCAAAGCCCATCGACCTTTAACCCACTTCCTGCTGGACACGAAGCTACTTTCTGAGTTCTAGTGCATCAATGGGCGGTCTTTCTGCAAATGCTAAAAAGCGCGGAATCAAGGTAGCGAACTTCGACTACCTCAACCTCAGAATCCTCAATCCGTGGGAATCCTGATTTCCGTTCACACCTCAAAAAAATAAAGTTTCCAAACAAAACACAGCACTTATCCGCCAACCCAGCCAAAGTCCTTGCAACCCCCGTGTTAAATCATCATCGGAGGCATACCCAACTTTCCTCCAAATCAAAACACAGAATAGGACATACAAAAACCATGGCTACCGAAAAGCAAATCGCCGCCAACCGCCGCAACTCCCGCAAATGCACCGGACCCAAAACCAACGAAGGCAAATTCAAATCCAGCCTCAACGCTCTCCGCCACGGCCTCTACAGCCACAACTTCATCATCAAAACCGAAGACGCCGGCACCTTCGAGAACTTCTCCAAATCCTTCATCGACGAGTTCAAACCCTCCACTCCCTCCGAGCTCGAAAACCTCAAAGTCCTCATCGCCGCCGCCTGGCGTCGCAACCGCGTCAGCGAACTCATCCAGCTCCGCATCGATAACGCCATCGACTCTGTTTCCCACTCAACCGAACCAATCCCCGCTGCCCAACTCACCCTCCTTGCCTTTGAAAAGCTCGAAAACGAGAAGCCCTCCTTCGCCCGCCAGGAGGCCCACGAGATCCGCCTCGCCAACCTCTTCCAGCGCACCCAACGCCGACTCGAAGCCTGTCAGGATCGAAAAATCAGGAACGAAACCAATTTGGGTCTAAACTCTTTACATCTGGCCGCTTAGAAACCCCCACCATGCTCTCCAATAACCCCTCTAACAAAAACGTATTGACAATCCTCAACCCGGCGTCATACTCTAACGTTTCCCGTAGTAAGGCCTCGTGCGCCACAACCTCCAAGCCTGAGCAGATCAAACACTCGAGGTTCTACGTGCGTCTTCTAATCGCTATCCTTCTTTTGGCCACCCTCCTACCGGCCCAGTCCGACCAGCCCCTCCCGCCTGTCGCCAAGCTCCTCATCGATCTCATCAAGATCAACACTTCCAATCCTCCCGGCAACGAAGATCAGATCGGCCAATTCCTCGCCCCCATCTTCAAGCAAGCCGGCTTTGAAGTCGACATCATCCAGAC
>CAZZGS010001138.1:0-1669 GCA_964653845.1 uncultured Bryobacter sp. | reverse complement strand
AAGGCCACACCGATTCCACGCCTATTAACAATGGGCGATTTCGCTCGAACTGGGATCTCTCAGCCGCCCGTGCCATCGCGATGTTAAACGTACTGGACGCACGATTTGAAGTGGCAAGAGAGAGAATGTCTGTTTCCGGCTATGCAGAGAATGTTCCGGTTTCAGACAACGAAACAGTTGAGGGAAGGAAGAAAAATCGGAGGGTTGACGTGGTTTTCCTGAACCAGTTCGGGGTAAAATCGCAGCCTGGTAGAAAGTAGGCTAGGCCTCGGCAGACATGCGCCGATAGAGATTGCGTGCGGCCATTTGCCCTGCGGCCTTCTTGGTGACACCATGGCCTTGTTCGCGCCACTCAGCACCAACCTGGGCTTCGATTGTAAATACCTTCGAGTGCTCAGGGCCATCGGTCTTGATCGTTACATAAATCGGTTGGGCCATGCCCTTCGATTGCGCCAGTTCCTGCAGGCTGGCCTTGAAGTTGCGAAGCTCTGCCGCCTCGTCACGAGCAGTCTCGACGGTCATGAATACACGGTCGATGACATCTCGCGCAGATTCCAGGCCCCCGTCCAGATAGACGGCTGCCAGGATGGCTTCGAGGGTGTCGGCAAGAAGCGCCCGTTTTTCCCGGCCTCCACTTAATTCTTCGCCCCGGCCCAATTGCAGACATGGGCCAAGATTGATCGAACGTGCCACTTCGACGAGGTGGGCGGCGCTCACGATGCGGGCTTTATGAATGCTGAGTTGGCCTTCGGGAAGTTCCGGGTGAGACCGGAAAAGATGTTCGCTTACCAACAGCCCAAGAACGGAATCACCAAGAAATTCCAACTGCTCATTGTGCTGGGCCATTTCCTCGCGACCCTGACGGCGCTCGCAATTGAGGCTGCGATGAGAAAGGGCGCGAAGAGCCAGAGACTTGTCATTGAACTCATAACCGATTCGAGCTTCGATCTGAGCAACGCAGTCCAGGACTGGTTCTTCGCGCCTACCCATGTCAATGACCAAAGTGGCTATTTGGCTGCCTTGGCGGCTTCAGCCTTCAGCTTAATGTTCTCGGCGATTGCCTTTACCTGTGGGTTGAGATTGGCAAGAGCGAGAATCTGATTGACTGTTGCAATCGCTTCGTCGTTCTTCTTGTCGTCCACATAGGCAGTTGCCATGCGGGCGAGAAGATTTGCATTCCCAGGCGTGGCCTCAAGGCCCGACTTGTAGCTGGCCACTGCAACGGCATACTTCTTTCGAACGCCCGCTGAAATGCCCAGAGCTTCATGAGCTTCCGATATCCAGCTCTTGCGCTGTGTTTCCCATTGATCGTCGGCGATGTCAGGGCGGATCTTTGGGGCGGTCTTCAGGAGTTCGAGCGCTGTATTGGCGAGCTTGTCGGCCTTGGTGAGCTTTTCTTCTTTGTCGAAATCGAATTCCTTAGTACGTCCAGCGAAGCCACGAGCGAGGATCAGCATGGTGCCATAGCTCTTGGGGTCGGTCTCCAGTGCCCGTTCTCCGTAGATCACAGTCTTTTCCCAATCCCCAATTTCTTCAGCGGAGGCGGTAGCGACAAACAGAGCGGTCGCCTTAAATTCCGTATCCGCAAATTTGGTGATCAGCGCGTCTGTGGCGGTAATGCGTGCGCCGGGCTCGGCTGCATTAAAAATCGCCATCACGGCTATTTGTT
>CAZZGS010001137.1:0-1670 GCA_964653845.1 uncultured Bryobacter sp. | reverse complement strand
ACTCCAGACGACGGCAGCGCACCGATTGAACGCGAGATCATCAAGGCGCCAAGCGCCGGAATTGCGCTTGGGATGTTCAACTTGGATAGCTCGATCGCTGGATTTGCTCGCGCCTGTTTTAACTATGGATTGGGTCGCGAGTATCCGGTTTATCTCTCGACTAAGAACACGATTCTGAAGGCCTATGACGGACGTTTCAAGAATCTGTTTGAGGAAATCTATGAGGCAGAGTTTAAGGCGGCGTTTGAGGCTAAGGGCCTGACTTATGAGCACCGCCTGATCGACGACATGGTGGCATCGAACTTGAAGTGGTCTGGCGGTTATCTGTGGGCCTGCAAGAACTACGATGGCGACGTGCAGTCAGATACGGTTGCGCAGGGTTATGGTTCGCTTGGCCTGATGACTTCAGTGTTGATGTCGCCCGATGGCAAAACGGTGGAAGCCGAAGCGGCACACGGCACGGTGACGCGCCACTACCGGATGCACCAGCAGGGCAAGCCGACTTCGACCAATCCGATTGCATCGATTTATGCATGGACTCGCGGGCTTCAGTATCGCGGCCGGATGGATGGCACGCAGGATTTGGTGGACTTTGCGACGGCGCTTGAGAAGGTTTGCGTCGATGTAGTGGAGTCTGGCCGAATGACCAAGGACCTTGCGATTCTGATTCGCCCGGATCATCCGTATCTGACGACGGAAGAGTTCCTATCGGCAATTGACCTCGAGTTACAAAAGCAACTCAGCTAAACCGGGGGAGCGCCGCCGACGGCCGTTTCGTGGCAAATGCCGATTGCAGTCGCGCTCATCCTCGCCATCGCAGGATTCGGCAGCTGGACGATGCTGCGCACAAAGACGTCGATCAGCGCTCCTTGGCTGCTGACTGGAAACCAGGATTTTTCGCGAACGCCGGTGTTCTCACCAGACGGCGAGACAGTGCTGTTCTCTCGTGACGGCAATGGCAGTTGGTCTCATATCTACAGTCAATCGGTGGCTTCCCGCACGGCCACGGCAATTACCAGCGTCGCAGTCAAGAACTACGAGCCCGCATGGCCGAGCCTGGGTGCCATCGCATTTTTGAGGGAGAAAACCGGTGCCAGCTTTGCATTGATGTGGATGGCCCAAGCCGGTGCCAGTGCGCGTGAATTGACAGAAGTTGTAGTACGTTCATCGCTCAGTTTTTTGGCAGACGGAGCATCTATCATTGCCGCAGACCGCGACTCAGAATTCGGGGACGGCGAAAGACTTTCAGGGTGACCGGCAAGCCCATGTTCAGCCGGGAGGGAAGTGGATTGCCTTCGTTCGGGCTAAAGAGGCGTCCGTGCATCATCTTTGGCGCGTCCCGGTGGACGGCAACGAATCCTGTGCGAGAGCCATTACACAAGAGAAGGGCTTGCTTACTGGCCTCGACAGGACAGCGGATGGCAGGCAACTGATTGTCGCTACATCCCGTAATAACGAAGCGCAGCCTTTGGCGGGTGGATCCGGATCGTGGCATGCGCGACCGTATTGCCGAAGCAGGCATTGGTGCCCAGGCACCCGCAGTGTCGCGCAATGCCCGGCGTCTCGCTTTTGTTACTGTCGCGGTAGGGACAATCATCGCTGACCGCCTCCCCCCCGCAGATCCGTACGGGCGCTACTCACGCATACGGCTCCTACCTTGGATTCTGGCT
>CAZZGS010001136.1:0-1670 GCA_964653845.1 uncultured Bryobacter sp. | reverse complement strand
ACGGTGAGGGCGCTTTCGATCTCAAAGAAACGGGCGCGCTGCTTTTGTTGTTCGGCGTCTTGCAGGGCTAGCGCGGCTGAGGTTTCGTTATAGGCAGTGGTGGATTCGCCGAGTTCGAGGGCAACCTTGGCGGCCTCGCGCTCAAGGTAGCGGAAGCGGTTGGAGAGAACCAGTTTGACGTGGCCATCGAGTTCGAACTTGAGCTCTTCATAACGCTTGGCCTTGGCGGCCTGGCGCTTGAGGCTGTTTACCTGGCGGCCCACTTCTTCGAGAATGTCGAAGACTCGGTTGAGGTTCTGGCGGGCGCTCTCAAGGCGGCTCTCGGCCAGACGGCGGCGGGTTTTGAACTTGGTGATGCCGGCGGCTTCTTCGATGATGGCGCGGCGGTCCATCGGTTTGTTCGACAGAATCTGGCCGATGCGGCCCTGTTCGATGATGGCGTAGCTTTCCGGGCCGAGGCCCGAACCCATGAAGACATCCTGGATGTCTCGCAGGCGGGCGATCTTGCCGTCGATCAGGTATTCGCTTTCGCCAGAGCGATAGAGGCGCCGGGTGACTGTGATATCACGCGATGTTTTGGGTTTTGCTTCTGCTTCTTCTGGCTTGTTGTCGGATTTTTCGCGTGGTAGCACGCGGTCAAGAAAGCTGCCGTCAGAATCGACCATCGAAATCGTGACACTGGCCATGCCGAGGGGTTTGCGGTCCTTGGTTCCTGCGAAGATGACATCTTCCATGCGTCCGCCGCGAAGGCTCTTGGCGGATTGCTCACCGAGGACCCAACTGATGGCGTCGCTCAAATTCGACTTGCCGCAACCGTTAGGGCCAACAATAGCCGCAACGCCTTCACCCTGGAAGCGCAATTCGGTACGGTCGCAAAATGACTTAAAGCCCTGTAATTCGAGGCGTTTCAGTTTTAGCAATGGAGTGATCCCCTCGTAGAATTAAGACCTCACCAACCGCGAACTTTCAGAATCGAAAGGCAGTCAGCACTCGGGGGGGAGTGATTCCAGACTAAACCAAGCGGGAGGAGAAGTAAAGCGGCATCCGCTATCTTGTGGCTCAGAAGTTTTTAGCCTCAATCTGTAGTGGCCTTTTGTGCCGTATTTAATTTGTTACAAAGATGGGATAGAATTCCAAAAGCTATGTTGCTTAAAGTTTCCCTGATCATGACGCTCTGCGCCTCGTTGTACGCGCAGGAGTTCCGTTCCACAATTTCCGGCCGGGTGACTGACCCATCTGGCGCCTCCATCCCCAGTGCAAAAGTAATCGCGACCGAAGCCAATACCGGCGCGAAGGCAGAAGCCACCACGAGTCCTGACGGTGAGTACACGCTACCCTTTCTGTCTCCCGGGCCCTACCGGCTGTCGGTGGAAGTTCAGGGCTTTAAGAAATACACTCAAAGCGGGATCACGATCGGAACCAACGTCCGCGTTTCCCAGGACATTGTTCTTCAGATTGGCAGCCAGGCGGAATCTGTTACCGTTACGGCCGATGTTGAATTGCTATCCACGGCTTCGGCCAGCGTTGGGCAAGTGATCACATCGAGCCAGATTGAGAACATGCCGATGAATGGACGGACGGCGTTGACGCTGGCGCAGTTGGCTTATGGCGTAACGCCGTCGAGCGACCCGCGCTTTACGCGACCCTTCGATAATGCCGGCCCTTCCGGG
>CAZZGS010001135.1:0-1674 GCA_964653845.1 uncultured Bryobacter sp. | reverse complement strand
GCTGATGAAATGATTGCCGGGCACATGCTGCGCAACATGCTTGTCGGGCCGGAGTCATACGTGTTCGATCTTCCGTCCATTCTGCGCGGCTTACCATTCTCTCTCAACCCCATGTGGGTTGAAGTATCGGTGTTAAATCTTCAGATTCCTTCACCTTCGCTGCAGATGAGGTGTTCTTCTTCCTCGTAAGTCGTGATCCATGGGTCCCGCCAAAAGTCAGCGCCCACTATTCCAATAAGCTCACTGCTCCGTTAAAAAACTAGTGTAGTTCGATCAATCCAGACGTAAGCCATTTGTGGATGAGCCGGTAAAGTTTAATCGAATGGTGGCCGGGTTGGTGCGGCCAACGGTGGCGGCTAGATACTCCTTCACGGTGGAGATTGGGGGACGATTGGGAGATAGTTCGTATCGATTTAGTCGTGCTCTGCACAGCTAAATGGCTGTTGGCTTATGCCGCAACAGTGGCCCGAATTACTTCTCCAGTACAACCGAAGTGCGGGACTCAAAACCAGGCGTCCCTCCAAGAAGATTTTCCAGTAAAGCAAAAAGCAAAAATGCACCGAAGATCAATGCAAACCCAAATGATCTCCGTGGTCTTCCAGTCCAGTCCATGCTTCTCATCATTTTCCCTCCAATTTGCCTTTTCCTTATTGCCGCTTGCCCCAACCCTTCCCTTACCAAGCCCAAGGCAATCTGATCTCGGCCCAACCGCAACTTAGTGCAATAGCGGCTCTCAACGTTGCTGCGCCCGCGCCCGCAACATCATGGATGCCTCCGCCCAATCTTGCTCGGCGCTGCCCTCGCCACCACCACGCTTCTCCCAGATTTCATGTGCAAGCCTCGCAACCTCAGCCTTTCCAAACGTCTCCACACCTTCCCTTCTGCGGTACTTGCTAAACTCAAGCGCTTTGCTCGAATGCTCAAGCGCCAGTCGTGATCTCTCCTGCCCCGTAGCATGGTCTCCCATCTCATGCGCATAGGCTGCCGTCAGATGGGTGTGCGCCGCTAAGTCATGCAACTCTGCCGCCTGCTGATGATGCTCACTCTGTTCTCCATCGTTATGGCGCGTCGACATCTAGGAATTTCCTTGTGTATCTGCTATCTCAAGAGCCAGCTCATAGGCTCGATCCGAATAAGCCACCGCGTACTCTTCCTCATCGGTATCCTCAACCTCTGCGGCAAGTCGGTGACGCTCCGCTGCCATTTCGTGTTGTTCAGCCGCATCGCGATGAAGTTGGTGCATGCAAATTTGACGAGCAAGAATTGGGCCAACTCATCTTTGCGCCTCATCGCAAAATCCGGGATCAATTTCACTGACCAATCAAGGTCAAATGACCAAATTCCGTCATTAATCGAACTCTAGATTCCCTTCCCCTTCAATCAATCCTCAATTGGCCTCACGAATGCTCTTAAAGTGATCGTGAAAACCTCAAATCAAATCGCAGCATCTGCTCTGCAACTCACCACCAACGCCACCGAAATCCAAAGCTACGGCACTGTAGCCACTCGCCCGGTCTCCCTCGACAACAAAGTCCGTCTCGCCGGCTCCATCAGCCTCAACGAAATCCTCGCCGACACGATGACTCTCCGTGATCTTTACAAGAAGCACCATTGGCAGGTATCGGGCCCCACCTTCTACCAGCTCCACCTCCTCTATGACAAGCACTACGGCGA
>CAZZGS010001134.1:0-1675 GCA_964653845.1 uncultured Bryobacter sp. | reverse complement strand
GCACATCCGTCCCCGCGGAGGCACGATCAAAGAGCAACAAGCCAAAGTAGAGCTCTGGCAACAACTCAACAAACTCCAACTCCAGCAAGCAGGGCAAGACTCGCAACTCGAAGGCCGCATCCAGTCAATGGAAGTCGCCTACCGCATGCAGTCTGAAGCCATCGACGCCTTCGACGTTGACAAAGAACCGCTAGCCATCCGCGAGCGCTACGGCGTAGTAGGCCAGCGCGACACCAGCGAAATGAAAATCAAATCAGCTACCCGCGACGGAGATTTCGCCAGAGGCTGCCTGGTAGCACGTCGTCTGATTGAGCGAGGAGTAAGAGCCGTCCAGGTCTACTTCGGCAACGACAAACCCTGGGATTCCCACCACGACATTCTCGTCCACCGGCGCCTGGCCCAACAAGCCGACCAACCAATCGCCGCCCTGATCTCAGACCTGAAAGCCAGCGGCCTACTAAAAGAAACCATCATCATCATCGGAGGCGAATTCGGCCGCCGCCCCTGGACCGAAGTAGCCGGCCGCATCAACGTGCAAAACGGCCGCAACCACAACAATGAAGGCTTCACTACACTACTGGTCGGCGGCGGCGTAAAAGGCGGAATGGCCTACGGAGCCACCGACGAATTCGGCTACCAGTCCATAGAAAAGAAAGTTCACGTCCACGACCTCCACGCCACCGTCCTCCACCTGATGGGCCTCGAACACACAAGACTAACCTACCCCTACAACGGCCGCCAATTCCGCCTCACCGACGTAGCCGGAGACATAGTCCACGACATCATCGCTTAATGCAAAAATAGAAATAGGCCTATGAACAACTTTCCGCGCATCACCGTGAATGCAAATCAGATGAATGGCCTGCCCTGCATCCGGGGTTTGCGGATACCGGTTGCAACGGTCCTCCGCCTCTTGTCGGGTGGTATCTCTGAATTCAAGATTCTTGACGAGTATCCCGACCTTCAGATCGAAGACATCCGCGAATGTCTTCGCTTTGCCGCAATCACTGCGGAAGAGTTGGCCGTCCCAATACCTCAATACTCTTGAAATTCCTCGTCGACAATGCACTGCCTCCAAAGCTCGCTCGTCTGTTGAATTTGGCCGGGCACGATGCGAAACACGTCCGTGATTTTCAGATGCAAGATGCAAGCGACATCGAAATCCTCGCTTTAGCACGGAGCCTTGGCTTCATCCTTATTTCCGCTGATTCTGATTTCGCAACACTTCTCGCCCTCCAGAGCGCACCTCTGCCCTCATTCATTCTCTTTAGAGAACCCGACCTGCTCCTTGCCGAGGACTTTGCTGCGCGTCTAATTGCCACGCTTCCGCTTCTGCAAATAGATCTCAAAAAGGGTGCCGTTGTTGTCTACCGCCGGAGTCAAATTCGTATCCGTAAATTGCCCGTCGAGATTCCACCCACGCCATAATAAAAACAGTCCCATGGCCGCCCAAGAGCCTCAACCCATCACCGTCCTCCTCCAGCAATGGCGCTCCGGCGACCCCTCCGCCCTCGCCGCCATCACTCCCATCGTCTATGACGAACTCCGCCGCCTCGCAGCCAAATTCCTCGCCAAAGAATCCAATGCCCAAACCCTCCAGCCCACCGCCCTCCTCCACGAAGCCTACCTCCGCCTCGCCCAGCAACGCGAGCAAAACTGGCAGAGCCGCGCCCAC
>CAZZGS010001133.1:0-1676 GCA_964653845.1 uncultured Bryobacter sp. | reverse complement strand
ACACCACCCGCACCGGCAACTTCTTCGCCCTCACCACGCGCTGCGACACCCAGGCCCACGGCGCACTCAGTGGCGCAAGCAATGTTGACAGTGGCAACAATCCTTTAGGAACCCCCTCTCCCAACAAGCCCACCAGCGAAGGAACCAGCCGCGAAGCCACCCCACGCATCCCCTCAGCCACAGCTTGCCCCCGCAAACCCATCGCCACACCACCGTCCAGCATCTCAGCCACCGCAACCCCCATATCTCTAGGCTCAGCCACAACTCCCACCGCCTCAGCCGCCACGAACCGCGCCTGTATCTCCGAAAAGTTCCCCATCTTCGGCCCCGTCAAAACTGGCTTCCCGTAATAAGCCGGCTCCAGAATATTATGCCCCTGCGTCTCATTAAACGATCCCCCCACAAACACAACGGCAGCCCGTCCAAACAACCCGGCTAACTCCCCAATCGAATCCAGCAACAAAACATCCCGGGAACCGAGCGACGACCGCCGCGTAAATGCGATCCCCCGCTCAGCCAGCTTCGCAGCGACAATCTCAAACCGTTCCGGCTTCCGTGGAGCAATCACCAGTCGAACCCGCCCAGCTAAGCCAGCATAGGCATCCAGTACAACATCGTCATCATCCACACTCCCGCCGGTAGTAGAAGCCGCAATCCAAACCGGCTTCTTACTCGCCTCAAACCAAGCCACCAAATCAGAAGCCACCGGCTTGCCCGCCGGGTCAAAGTCATACTTCAGATTCCCCAGCAGCTTCACCTCCCCCGGATAACCAAGCTCACGAAACCGTTCAGCGTCGACCTCACTCTGCGCCGCCACAAAATCCATCCGCGGCATCACACTCTCAAACAACCAACGCAAGCGAGCATAAGAAGGCCAGGCTCGATCCGAGACGCGAGCATTCACCTGTGCCCACTTTGCCCCGCTCCGCTTCACCTCACGAATCCTCTGCGGCCAAATCTCCGTCTCGAAATTAATGACTAGCGCAGGCGATATCCGCCGCAACACCCGCCGCACGGCAAACACAAAATCGACAGGGGCAAAGAACACCCCATCACAAAGCCCCGCCAGCCGCGCCTCGGCCAAGGACCGGCCGGCCAGCGTAGTCACGCTAACAAATACCGGAGTCTCAGGCACCGCCTCGCGCAACTTCTTCAGCAGCGCAATCGCACTCAGCACCTCGCCAACACTAACGGCATGCAACCAAATGCCACCGGGCTTCGTCGATGGGATGGTAATGGGCAACCAGCCCAATCGTTCTTTCATCCCGCTGTAATAAGCCGGTTGACGCAAGCAGCGCCAAGCCGCATACAGTAGGAGTAGAGGCAATAAGGCAGCTCCGGCCAGGCGGAGCAGGAAGTAGGTCACTTTGACGCGCAGAGAATGGATCGTAATTTCGAGTATAGCCACCACGACCGCTAATTTAGGTGCGATCGGTGAATCCACCTTCAAAGCGCCTAATGCGGAAGACATGAAGTCCAAGGTCGCCCTCGATCAGGTCATCATCGGCGTTGAAGCCTTCGACAATTCAGAAAAGGCCGCCAAAGCCTTCGGCAAGCTCGACCCCAACAAGTACGAAGTCCTCCCCGTCCTGATCGTGATCAAGAACAACCGCAAGTCGCCCATCAAAGTCGGCCAGATCGAAGTCCACTACATCGTCCCCGGCCTAGGCAAAGTC
>CAZZGS010001132.1:0-1684 GCA_964653845.1 uncultured Bryobacter sp. | reverse complement strand
GTCAGGTCAGGATGCCGTTGTGCTGGCCTCTATACTTCGGCACTTGGACCAACATGACCCAGTCGAGAGTTGCTTCCTTAATCGCAATTCGAAGGATTTTGATGATCCTGATATTCGGGAGAGACTCGAAAGTCATGGGTGTAAGTTCTTTGCCAAATTCCAAGACGGGCTCCGATATGTTGCTGCTCGAATCGAAGCTGGTTGACGCCGCATTCATCGGGGCTTTTTGGAAAACAGTCTGATGGATTTGGCCAGGTTACCGCAAAACGCCTAAGCGCCTACGTGGCATACCGGATTCGGTGATGTCCGCCCCGGCCTTCGGGAATGGACCGGTCAGTGTGTCTTGATTTGAAAATGCGGTCCGTGTTGAGGATGGGGGAGACCACGACGGAAATTGCCAAGCGGATCCGGCGAGCGGAGGTACGGCACGCTACCTGGCAGCACTTGAAGTGGTCGACCTGTCCCAGCCGGAAATTCGCGAAATTTGACAGTTTTTGCGATTCGGGTAGACTGTGCTTAAGTTGTTGCTATGGAAAGAGATAGCAACATTTCTGAAACTTGACAGGCCTATGTGCGCTAGGCTGAAAACGCGCAAGGGTGTCGCCGAGAGTTTGATTTTATTGGGTATTTTGCAAGGTGCACACCAAGCTGTCACCAAATCGTGAAACAGTTCTCTCACCAATCAATACGAGTTTACGGATCAAACCGTACGGGGCCCATATCCGGCTATGAATATGTCATATTAGACATAGTCGCGTGGCGAATCAGAAGGACAAGCCGCTTGTATGGCTGAAGGGAAAAGTGAAGACTCCTCCATTCGGCGCTCAAGCTCGCCTCGAAGCGGGTTTGTTGCTTAGGCGCCTGCAACAAGGGGAATTGCTGGGTCTGCCGCAATCGAGGCAAATGCCGATGATTGGTGGGCAGTGTCATGAATTGCGAATCAATGACCGGGAACAGGCTTGGCGGATCGTCTATCACGTCGCTACGGATGCGGTAGTGGTCCTGGACGTCTTTAGCAAGAAGACTCAGGCGACTCCCGATCAGGTACTGGACGTGTGCCGGAAGCGACTGGCGTCTTATCTTCGAGCAACGGCGTAAAAGGAGTGAGTATGGATAATGAGAAAAAGAAACGTCTTGAAGAGGCGGGGTGGGTGGTCGGTGACCCGCAGCAGTTTCTTCAGCTAACTGAGGAAGAGAACCGATTCCTTGAACTAAAACTTGCTCTGGCTAGCGGAGTGCGAGAAGTTCGGGAGCGGAGTGGCCTGACGCAGACTGCGCTGGCGGACCGGTTGGGGTCAAGCCAGTCGCGCGTAGCCAAGATGGAGGCTGCGGACCGATCGGTGTCACTCGACCTCATGATGCGGTCGTTGCTGACAATGGGGGCCACTGCAAGGGAAATTGCGAGGTGGATTCAGCGCTCCGAACTTGACCGCGCCGCATAGTGCGAACGGTGCGGCACGGAAACGCTTCGGTCGCGTTGCCGGCAGAAAGAACTGTTAAGAACCGCGAATATCATTGTCCTCGACGCCGCGATTCTGACGAGTGCCGTAGAGATCGAGGTTGAGTATGGTATGTCAGCTCAGGATCCCGTTGTGCTGGCCTCTATATTTCGGCACTTGGACCAACATCACCCAGTCGAGAGTTGCTTCCTTAATCGCAATTCGAAGGATTTTGATGATCCTGA
>CAZZGS010001131.1:0-1687 GCA_964653845.1 uncultured Bryobacter sp. | reverse complement strand
CTGCAGCGCGCGATACTACGACGCCCGCGTTCTTGCCCGTCTTTTCGACGGCCTTAATGACAACACGAACACGATCTCCGATCGAGAAGCTCTCAAGCTTAGATTGTTCCTTAGCGGGCAAGCGCGCTTCGGTCTTGCCGAGGTCCACAACCAGGTCTCGGGTCTCAATGCGTTTGATGACGCAATTCACGAGTTCGCCAACGCGGCCGGCGAATTCTCCATAAACGTTTTCGCGCTCCGCCTCACGTACCTTCTGCAGAATCACTTGTTTGGCGATCTGGGCCGAGATGCGACCGAGGGCGTCCATCGGCAATTCCTGGCGAATCTCGTCGCCGATCGCGCCGGGAAGCTTGTTCTTCTTGGCCTCGTCCATCGTCCACTCGTTGGCCGGGTCGGCTACGGTCTCGACGATTTTGCGCAAAGCAAAAACCTGGATTCCCTTTTTTTGGTCCACTTCAGCGACCATTTCGCCTACGTTTTTGAACTGCTTGCGCGCAGCGAGAATGATGGCGTCCTTGACGGCGTCAAAAATGATCGTCGCCTCGATGCCCTTCTCTTTGGCCAGCATTTCAATGGATTGATAGATCGTGCCCAATGTGATTCACCTCAGTCAAATATCCCGGCTACCACTCGTACTTCAAATTTGCCTTCTGGATTCCTTCAAAGGGAAAGACCAGCGTCTTGCCCGGCTCCAGTTCCAGCGTGACCTTTTGGCCATCAAACGCCGCCAGCTTTCCCGTGAAACGGCGGCTCTTTTCGATGGCTTCCTTAAGCTCAATCTTGACTTTACTGCCAAGAAATCGCTCGTAATCCTTCGGCTTGATCAAAGCTCGCTCAACGCCGGGACTGCTCACCTCAAGTGTGTAAGCTCCCCCGGGGATCAGGTCGCCTGCGTCGATAGCTTCGCTAACGAGTCGCGAAACTTTTTCACAATCGTCATGCGTTACGCCTGCGGGCTTATCGAGGAAAATACGAAAAACCCGGTGAATGCCTCCGCCCAGCAACTGGGCTTCGACTAACTCCAGGCCTTCTGTTTCGACGATTCGCTCGACGATTTCGCGAACTTGTTCCAAAGTTGTTGATTTCATTAGAATCAGAGCCTACAAAGAGACCAATAAAAAAGTGGGCTTGCGCCCACTCAATAGGTAAAAGAACTCTCAACCATAGTATACACCTACCGGCGCATTTTGAAAAACTCCACGAGAATCTCTGTGCATTCCGCGCCCAAAATTCCCTCGCTTATCTCGACGGAGTGGTTCAGTAAGCCGGAATCCGCGATCTGGAACTTACTTCGGACGCCGCCAAAGCGTAAGTCTCTGGCACCAAAGACCAAGCGGGCAATGCGGGAGTGTACAAGCGCACCGGCACACATCGGGCAGGGCTCGAGGGTGCAATAGAGGGTGGTGCCGTCCAGACGGTAACTGCCCAGTTTGGCAGCGGCCTTGCGCAATGCGATGATTTCGGCGTGTGCGGTAGGGTCATTGAGCTCAATCGGGGCGTTCGAGCCTTCGGCGAGGACTTCGCCACGGGAATCGACAATTACAGCTCCGACTGGAACTTCCCCCCTCAATTCACCAGCTTTGGCCAGCTTGAGGGCATGACGCATCCAGAACTCGTCGCGAGGGTTCAAAGAAGGTCGCCCGCGAGGGCTTGCCTCTGGGTAAAGGGTTCGCCGTAACGGACACCG
>CAZZGS010001130.1:0-1688 GCA_964653845.1 uncultured Bryobacter sp. | reverse complement strand
ATGACGAACTTCTTCGAAACCGCCGGCATCCCTCAGGTCGCCAACGAATCGAAGCTAAGAGGCGAAGAAATCGCCCATGCCGTAAAGTCAATCCTCGAGATGGACAACCGCGGCTTCACCACCGAAATCACCGTCTTCGCCACCAACCCTCACGACTGAACGACGTAATCCCAACCGAAGCCGGGCTTCTCAAGCGGTCGCATGTAGATCCCCTCAGGGCCACGGCTGATCGCATAGTTCTCTTCAAAAATCTGATAGACCTCTTTCGGTCCGCCAGGAGAGGGCAGAAACAATTCTGCCCAGGGCGAATTCGTAGTCGCAAGGATATAGTGACTCGACCCATTGAGGCCCCCGCCATGAGGAATCACAGAGATGTCATAGGCCGATGCCATCGCCCCAATGCGCCTCATCTCAGTCAGCCCGCCGCACCAGTTCATATCCGGCTGCCAGATCTCGGCGCTCTGATTCTCCAGCAAATGCCGGAATCCATACCGCCCATACTCATGCTCGCCAGTAGCAATCCGTGTCGATTTCACCTGCGCCTTCAGCCGTCCAAACCCCGCGTAGTCATGAGGCTGCAAAACCTCTTCCATCCAGTAAATTCGGTAAGGTGCCATCATCTCCGCCATCTCAACCGTGTAACGCTCCGTCCAGGCCATCCAGCAATCCAGCATCACCTCGCCATCAGGTCCCACTGCCTTGCGGGCACGCTTTACCAACTCGAGATTCTTCCGCATCCCCTCGCGTCCATCCGCTGGCCCATGCGGAATCGCCAGCTTCAACTTCGTATATCCAAACTCCACATGCTGCTCAATATCATTGCCAGTGCAGTAGGCGGGAATCCGGTCCTTGGTCTCACCACCCAGCAACTTGTAGACGGGCACGTTCAGAGCCTTCCCAACGATGTCCCACAGCGCAAGATCGACGCCGCTGATCGCGTTCATCGTGATCCCCATCCGGCCATAATTCATCGTCGAGCGCCAGCAGATATCCCAATTCCGTTCAATATCGAATGGGTCACGACCCATCAGTAACTTCGCAAGATGATCGACAACAACAGTCCCGCCACCAGGCCCTCCACCGCCATAGCCAGTGATCCCCTTATCGGTAGTGATCTCAACCGTGAAGCTGGGCACCTTCCCCGGATCGGCAAAGAACAGCGCACGCCGCGCCTTGAATTCCGGATAGATCGACATCGGGTTCGCCACTTCCACCTTGTCCACCGACCATGATCCGGCAGCGGGAGTAAAGGCCGGATAAGGCTTTCGAGGCTTCACCTCCACCAGTCGAATCCCGGTAATCTTCAACTTCGACTTCTCTTGTGCCCAACCCAGGGCAGGCAGCGCAACTGCTTTTAATAGATCTCTTCGACGCATTGTCATAAAAGTATATTCCTTGCTGCGGCAGACAAAGGCTCAAGCATCGGCTTGCTGCTCTGCGCCGCTGGTTTGCTGGTCAACAATACGAATGCAGCCTTCTGCTGTGGATGCGCCCAGCACAACGTCCCCACTGAGCCTGAATGTCCAAAGGTGCCACGCTTTGCGTCCGTACCCCAACCAATGCCCCATTCCTTATTTAGCCCAGCGTTCTGATCGGTAATCATCAGGCGGGCCGTCTCCACCTTCACGACACGATCGTCAGGTGCCGCGAAATAGGTTAAGAGCTTGAGAACATCTTCAGCCGAAGCG
>CAZZGS010001129.1:0-1689 GCA_964653845.1 uncultured Bryobacter sp. | reverse complement strand
TTCAGGCAGCGCTGACTCAGATTGACTTGCACAAACCAGCATTAAAAGACATCGCGGAACTAGCGGCGGCGCGACTTCCCGTGTTAAATTAACAAATGAACGTCACGTCGTGGTCGCGTAGCTCAACTGGCAGAGCAATTGACTCTTAATCAATAGGTTGTAGGTTCGATTCCTACCGCGATCACCATCTCCTCCCCTTCCCTCTTTTTTCTCCCTCATCCCTTTGCTCATCAGGTGCCATGAAGATAAGATCGTAGTCTAAATGCAACGTCGAAGTTTTCTTTTCAGCCCTGCCCTTGCGCTTTTGGGACAGTCCTCTACACGCCGTCAGGTTAGCGGGGTTTATCCGCATCTGGCCATGTTCAATTCTGAGAATGAATGTGGGACAGGGGCGGTGGTGCCCTGGGCTGGGAAGTTGTGGGTGGTGACGTATTCGCCGCATAAGCCGGCTGGGTCTGATGACCGGCTTTATGAGATTGATTCGCAGTTGCAGCAGACCGTTCGCAAGGAGAGTATTGGCGGGACGCCGGCGAACCGGATGATCCATCGTGAGTCGGATCAGTTGTTTATCGGGCCGTATGCGATTGACGCGAAGGGTGGGGTGCGGACGATCCCTTACACGAGTGCTTATGGGCGGCCTACAGGGAATGCGCGGCATTTGACGGATCCGGCGGGGAAGATTTATCTCGCGACGATGGAAGAAGGCTTTTACGAGATTGATGTTCGTAGCCTTGCGGTGAAGCAGCTTTATGAGGATGCCAATCTGGCGGTGGTTCGCAAGACGGCTAGCGATATTACCGGGCCGCTTCTGCCTGGTTATCACGGGAAGGGTTTTTATTCGGGACAGGGGCGGACGGTGTACTCGAATAATGGCGAAGTGGGTGGTGGAAATTTGCCTCCGGATACGCCGTCGGGTTGTCTTGCCGAATGGGATGGCAAGGATTGGAAGGTGGTGCGGCGAAATCAGTTTACCGAGGTGACCGGGCCGGGTGGGATCTACGGGAATGCGAATCCGGCTGAGGACCCGATCTGGGCTGTTGGTTGGGATCACCGGTCGGTGATTCTGATGTTGCTCGATCACGGGACCTGGCATTCTTATCGATTGCCAAAGGCTACACATACCTATGATGGAGCGCATGGGTGGAATACGGAGTGGCCTCGAATTCGGGAGATCGGCGGGCAGGATTTGTTGATGACGATGCACGGGATGTTTTGGCGCTTTCCGAAGACATTTAGCGCGAAGAGGTCGGCCGGGATTGCTCCTCGAAGTTCTTATATTCGAGTTATCGGGGACTTTGCCCGAGGGGGCGACCGCGTTGTGTTTGGGTGTGACGATACTGCCAAGAATGAGTTTTTCAATACGCGCAGAGTGAAGGGGGAGATTGCGGGGCCGGGACAGTCGCAATCGAATTTGTGGTTTCTAGATCCAGCGAAGATTGATCAGTTGGGGACGCCGATTGGACGGGGTGCGGTGTGGCTTCGGGATGATGTGAAGGCGAAGCAGGCTTCCGATGCGTTTCTGTTTTCTGGCTTTGATCAGCGGATGCTGCATTTGACGCATCAGACTGGGTCGGCTGTTACGTTCAGCCTTGAGGTGGACCGGGTTGGTAATGGGATTTGGACTCCACTTACGAAGGTTAGGGTTGCCGCTGGAGGGTATGAGTATTTGATCTTCAAGCCTGATGAGAC
>CAZZGS010001128.1:0-1691 GCA_964653845.1 uncultured Bryobacter sp. | reverse complement strand
GGCAATCAGTTCGATTGTGGCGGCGGCTTTCTTGTCGCCGCTGCGAGCCAGCTTCACGAGTTTGGCTTTTTGCTTTTCGATACTGTCCATGTCGGCGAGCACCAACTCGGTGTTGATGATCTCGATGTCGCGCACTGGATCGACCGTATCCATCACGTGTTCGATGTTGGAATTCTCGAAACAGCGCACAACCTGGACGATGGCGTCGACTTCGCGGATGTGGGCGAGGAATTGATTGCCGAGGCCTTCTCCTTTGCTGGCGCCTGCGACGAGGCCTGCGATGTCGACAAACTGGAAGACAGCGGGGATGAGCTTCTCTGAACTGGAGAGCTTGCTGAGGACGGCGAGCCGTTCATCGGGAACGGTCACCATGCCTTCGTTGGGCTCGATGGTACAAAAGCGATAGTTCGCCGCCATCGCCTTGCGCGACTTGGTCAATGCGTTGAAGAGCGTACTCTTACCTACGTTGGGCAACCCAACAATTCCTGCTTGCAACATGTGAGGGAAGTTCCAGTTTAGCGTTCCCGGACGGGAAAGTGAGGACTCATTGTAGATTAGGGATTGATGCTTCTACTTTTTGCTTCGCTTGTGATGCTGCCGATGCTGGCCCTGGGCCAGTTTGCAACTCAGCCCGTGATTGTGGCTCGCGGTGTTCTGAATGCCGCCAGTCTGGCTCCGCCAGGGCTGCCGAACGCCGGGATTGCGCGCGGGGGCGTATTCACGGTCTTTGGTTCGAATATTGGCCCGACGACGCCTGCTACGGTGAATTCCTTTCCGCTATCGCCTGGCTTTAATGGGGTGAATCTTTCGCTTACTCAGGGTGGGATTAGTGTGTCGGCGATTCCGATTTTTGTTTCGCTCAATCAGATTAATGCGATTCTGCCTTCGAACGCTCCGATTGGGACAGGTTCGCTGCGGGTGAGTTTTGGCGGGCGGACTAGTGCGCCCGTGCCGATCGAGGTGGTGGAGAATGCCCCTGGGATTTTTGCGATTTCCTCTGGTGGCTTTGGGCCTGGGGTGGTGCAGAATTTCAACGTCGAAACCGACCAACCGGTGAATCCGGTCTTCACGCCTTGACCGTTCAGGTTGCCTGCCGCGTAAGAAACACCGCTTGGATCCGACGTCGTTTCGAAGCCGGTTTCGAAAATCGTTGTTTGGGCGAGAAGGAAGGCAGGAGCCGCCATGATGGAGGCGAGGAAGAGCGAAGAGGAAAACTTATGCATAATGACCCCCGAAGTCGATCGTTTAGCGCGAAAAGTAAGCGAGCGGAAAACGGTTCAAATTGAACTTAGACGGACTTAAAGTGAGGGGAAGCCGGGCCTCTCCGCAAGGATATTTGCAAGGCACGGGAACGGTTTTTGGTTTTTTTTTCATGCTTGACCCGACCTGAAAGCAAAGAATAATCCAATCAGTTGTGCCCGAATCTTGCTTTCCATGTATGCCTCGGGTTGCTCAGATCCGTTAACTGTAACGCCCTCAATCCTTGAGGTAAAAAACGTGGCCCTATCACTCCAGCAAGTCCAAAGGCAAACACAGCGGCTCATCATGACGCCGCAGATGCAGCAATCGATTCAGTTGCTGCAAATGAACGTCATGGACCTTGAGATGTTGGTCCGCGATGAAATGATGGAAAATCCCTTCCTTGAGATGGGCGACGACGAGGAGAACCTTCAATCGGGTTCGGGCGATGG
>CAZZGS010001127.1:0-1692 GCA_964653845.1 uncultured Bryobacter sp. | reverse complement strand
AGTCGAAGTCAACGGCCCAATAATCCACCCAATCAGTCCAGTGTTTGGTCAGCCTCTCTTTCTTAACAACTCCGTCCTTGGTTTTGCTCACCTTATAGAGCTGCCCCTGCTCGCACATGACCTCGCTCTTACCTTCCTTCATGGCTGCAATTGCAGTCTCCGCTGCGCCTTGGGTGTAATAAACGGAAAAGTCCGTCAGTTCGATCTGAACCGCGAACTTGTTTTTCTTGTCGTAGCGCGGCGTGGCCTCCACGAAACTAATGTCGTGGAAAACCACCTGCCCCTTATCCACCGCCCGCTTGTCGAAGACTTCGGCAGGGATGTACTTCGGGGACAGTTCAATTCCCTTACTACGCGCCTCTTCCAATACCGCAGGAAACAGCCCCATCTCGAACTCGAAAGCCAGCACGTCCACGCGGGACGCGCCGCGCTTTCGGCACTCGGTGATGACCTCTTCAACGAACAAGCGGCCCACGGGGAGATTAATCGGCCCGATCACCACGAGCCGCCCATTCCGGGCACCGTGGAAAAAGCCGTCCTGTGCTTGTGCACCTTCACTACCGCCAAAACCTGTCGCCTTGTAAGCGCGCAAGATCAATTCGCGGAACTCATTCTCTTTTTGTGCGAGGACTTGCGCTTTCTGTGCACCCGTTAGACGCCCGCCAACGTTTAGATAAGCCTGCCGCTCATAGCGGCCAAGGTTTAGCACTTCAAAGGCGCGGAAATTCTTCTCGGCGGACTTCAGCTCGCGCTGCACTCCGATCAGCCGCTTACGCGTTGTATGGATGGCGAACTTGCCGAGGTCAGTGGTAATCCACTTGCGGCCAAGTTTCTCAGCAACGGCGGCGGTTGTACCGGAGCCGCCGAAGAAGTCGGCGACTAGATCACCTTCTTTGCTGCTCGCCCTGATAATACGCTCAAGGAGGGCTTCTGGCTTTTGCGTTCGATATCCTTCCGCCTCTTTAGCTCCTCCGGCGAGATACGGAATATCGTTCCAGTTGTCACTCAAGGGGACACCCGGCATCTCATCCAAAAACATGATTCGACACCGCTTGATTGGGTTACCGTCTTTCCCAAGCTTGATTCGACCGTGACTATCTGGAACTTCGGTTTGTGCCACATTCCAGAGCGCCTCCATATTTTCTGGCGTGGCCCTCCACCTAGCAATGGTTCCATGGAAGTCGTAGAACTTCATCGAGCCACGAGGGTCGAGCATATTTTCGGCTTTGTAATAGCGCCCCGATGGGAGTTTTCGCCATTCTGCATCAATGTACTTCGCAGAATAGGGCGTAAATTGAATATTCAGATGCGCCCTTTCAGAACGTCCGAAATACATAATGCAATCCTTCACTTTTCCGAATTGATCGGTCGCGTCGTTATGCGAGGCTGAGCGCACCCAGGTGATTTCGTTCCGGTAATTCGACTTGCCAAAAATCTCCTCCATGACCAAACGAACATTGCTATTTAGCCGCCAATCTACGTGCACGTAGATACTACCGTCTTCTGCCAATAAGTCGCGCATGAGAACGAGTCGTTCGTAGATCATGGAAATGAAGGAGTCCGTGCCACGGCCCCATGTGTCCCGGTACGCGATTTGTTCGAGTAGGTTCGGCTCTTTGTGGAAGGTCTCGCCACCGATCTCGACATCCATGCTGAAATCCGCGCCCACGTCAAAGGGAGGGTCGATATAGA
>CAZZGS010001126.1:0-1694 GCA_964653845.1 uncultured Bryobacter sp. | reverse complement strand
CGGTCAGACCGGGCCAGCGATCCTATTGCTCGAAAAGGCCTGCGCTCTGAGACCATCCAACAGCAGTTGGTGGAATGCCCTGGCATTGGCCTATCAGGAGAACAAGCAGTTCCCAGAGGCTCGAATAGCAATTGAAAAAGCACTGGCAACGGCGAAAAACGAAACGGAAACCGCCGCAGCACGAAGCCTGCAGAAAGCTCTCAACTAACATAACCAATAGCGTGGATTCTCAAACAGACAGTCAAAGCCGCAGCGGCGTTCTCTCCTCGCTGTTCCAACTTGCCAAAAATTACAAGGTCAAGTTCGCCGTCATCAGCCTTTTCGCACTCCTGGCAACAGGAGCCGATCTCCTTCAGCCGCTGATCTACCGCGATGCGATCAACGATGTCGCCGGCCTCTTTGTCACTCCAGTAGCTGAACAACCCGCGCAACCACACCGCCCTGATTACATCGCTCCACGAACCACCGGGCAGACCTTCGAGACACTCGTTCAATCCGTCGTCCTGCTCTTTGTGATCAGCACCGCCGGCTACTTTTTTTCGCTGCGATCAGACTACTACGGGGCACGCGTAGCAAGCGCAATGGAAGCAAACCTGATTGTCTCAACCTTCGGCCATGTACTGCGTCTGCCACTCAGTTTCTTCGCCCCACGCTCTAGCGCCGGCATCGCCAAACGGATCGATCAATCTGACCAACTCGCCCCAGTCGTCCATGCCTTCTCGCAACAGATTGCCCCCGAGGCCATACGCCTGGTCGGCATCTGCGCCATCATGTTCAGCCAGAACTGGCGCATGTCCCTTGTCGCACTCTGCCTCTTGCCGCCCTATCTATGGATCGCCCGCCGCTCCGCTCTCCGCATGAAGACTGGCCTTGAGCCTTACTACGAGATGTGGGAAAACATCTCGGCCCGAATCACCGGAGCCCTCGGGGCAATCAAAACGGTAAAGCTTTCTGGCGCCGAAGCCCGCGAAGAATTGCGCCTCGATCAAGACTCCAGCGCCGCCTATGCTGTGTACATCGAACGTATTCGTGTGGCCCATCGCTACTACTTGTCACAGTCACTCCTTAGCAATCTCAGCAAGTCGCTTGTTCTTGGCTATGGCGGCTACCAGGTCTTGCAGCGTCAGATGACCCCAGGTGACGTTATCATGTTCGTCGCATACCTCGACCGCCTCTTTGCCCCTGTCGACTCGCTCAACGGCATCGCAGTGTCTCTGCAGCAGCACCTCACTTCAATCAATCGTGCGATGAGGCTTCGAGACGAAGGGCCAACCGAGATGCCCGGCGACGACCTGCCGCAAGGCCCAGGCAAAGTAGAATTTCGTGATGTGCACTTTAGCTACGTACCGGAACGAGAGGTACTCAAAGGCCTGAGCCTAACGCTTGCCCCAGGCAGGATTACGGCCCTCGCAGGCCCATCTGGTGCAGGCAAGACAACAACAGTAGATTTGCTTCTTAAGTTATTCGAGCCTGACTCTGGCCAGATCCTGATCGACAATCATTCCATTGGCGATTCCGGGCCAGCCCCTGTCCGGCGTGCCATTGGAGTTGTGGCAACCGACGGCGCCATCTTCCGCGGAACTCTTGCCGAAAACATCCGCTATAAGCGCCCGGATGCAACCGAAGCCGAAATCTACGAGGCGGCACAATCCGCCGGCCTAAGCCGCCTGCTCGAACGCCTGCCGGAAGGACTC
>CAZZGS010001125.1:0-1697 GCA_964653845.1 uncultured Bryobacter sp. | reverse complement strand
TTACTTCCGCCAGGAATACATGTGCGACTTCCTCGGCTCCCAGTCCAGCTTCCTCCCCCATAACCTCCTCGCCCGATTCGCAGCCGGCACACCGGTCTGTCCAAACACAGTAAAAGCAGCACAAAGCAATCCAGTCAAACAGCAGTTACGCATAACGACCAGTCTAGCGGCTCGCCTCGATCTCAACCCGCAATAAACACGCTCACCGGCAAACCAAACCGATCTGCCAATTTCAACGCATTCGCCTGCGAGATCCCCCGCGTTCCCCCGCAGATCTGCGATGCCGTCGTCCTGCTTACCCCAGGCAACCGCCCCAAATCCGCTTGGCTCATTGCGTTCGATTCCATCAGAAATTTGAGAGACCCTAGCGGGTCAGCTGCATAAAACTCAGGGTAGTGCTTCTCGTCGTAATCGGCCAACGCCACGGTCATCAAATCCGCAAGTGTCAGCTCTTCGTCCGAAGCTGCCGGATTGAAATCTACTTTTTCGATCTATTCAGCCTACCCTTCGTCCAGCTGAATCTCAAAGTAGATCTTGTAGCGGCGATTTCGTTTGCCATGGAGTAAGACGCGAACCTCAACAGCAAGTTCAGTTGAATCTTCAAAGCCGGGCAGCGGCCAGACATTTCGCTAAGGCTCCGAATGGTCGAAAAAATCCCATGGAACCATCTCTCGGCGATTGCCAGGCCAGCTCTTGCCTCGATGTACGTCGAGATGCTGTCTAAATCCTCGAACGCGTGAGGCGAGAGTTCAACGAGAAAAGCCTTGTTTCTTCCGCAGCTTGGCCTCCGCCTCGTCCACTGCAATTCCTTCACCACGATCGAATTGCTCAATTCCCCGTCGAATTGAAGCAAGAGTTTCGACTCGCTCCAATCGCTCAAGAAGCAATTGATAGCTCTCTGCATCTTGGACAACCAATTCGGCGCGCCCATTCACAGTCAGCACCATAGCCTTCTTGTTTTCCTTCAGCCGTCCAACATAGTCCTTGATGCACTCCGTGCCAACATCGATGAGACAGAATCCTTAGTTGAAATTAGACCCTATCGGAGGGCGGGGAAAATGGATCACAATGTTGAGCACAGTGTCTCAGAAGCAAGAAGTAGCGATGGATGCGCTGGCGGGCCTTGCGCGCAGGGAAGCCGAGCCGCGACTCGCGCGACGAGGAGATCGCCAAGTTGCGCGCCCAGGTTGGCCGACTCGAGCAAAAGCTGGAGCAAGCCGCCCTCATCATTGACGTTCAAAAAAAAGTTGCGACCCTGCTGGGCATCTCTTTGCCGGAGACGAAAGGCAGGGGCGAATGAGCACCGTTCTCGAACTGGCCCCGCAGTCCAGTTGCCTGGCCGCATGCGCCACGTTGTCGGTGTCCCGCGCGTCGTTCTATCGTTGGCGCAGGCCCACGGTGAAGCCGCCAGTTACACCACGCCGGTCACCGCGGGCGCTGAGCGCAGCCGAGGGCCAGGCTGGCGAGATCAAGGAACGACGCGATCAGCTTCGCCACGGCTCCCAATCAACTCTGGAGTTTGGACATCACCAAGTTGCGCGGGCCGGCTAAGTGGAATTACTTCTACCTCTACGGCCTCCCTGATGTCTTCAGCCGCTACACTGTGGCCTGGATGATTGCTCCCAGGGAAAGCGGCAACTTGGCGCGTAAGATGATCGCCCAAGCGGTCCATCAGCAGAAGATCCCGCGTGCGCAAC
>CAZZGS010001124.1:0-1698 GCA_964653845.1 uncultured Bryobacter sp. | reverse complement strand
ATATCTGGCATCCCCAAGATTTGGAGCAAGGTGGGCGCGTCACTGGATGGACGTGGCCCGATATGCCGATACGGGCTTTCTGAATCGCGAGTTTATGATTTCGTTTGGATACAGAGACTGGTTGATTGGGGCCTTTAACCGCGACCTGCCCTATGACCGTTTCATCGCGATGCAACTGGCGGCAGATCAGATGAAGGGTATCGACAAGAGAGATCAGGCTGCATTGGGATTTCTTTCGCTAGGTTTAAATCCCAACCGGGCTGTCGACTTACCGGATGTGGTGGACGACAAGATTGATCTGGTAACACGAGGGCTACTGGGACTTACAGTGAGTTGTGCGCGATGTCATGACCACAAGTTTGACCCGATTCCGACGAAGGATTATTACTCACTCTATGGCGTCTTTGCCAATACGCGCTATGGAGTGGACCCCGTGCGGGTTGGGACCCTGCCCGAGTTTTATGAGAAGCGGGTTGCCTTACGCAAGCAGGTGCTTGTCGATTACATTCGCGATCGGATTGAGGTGTTGCGTACTGAGTTTCGAGAGCCGAAAGAGATTCGCCGTTACCTCGATGCACTATGGGGGGCACGCAAAGTGGGGCCGGCGGGCCTTGAAACACTGGCTCGCGAAAAGAACCTGAATTCGCTGGTGCTTTCGCGCTGGGCCAGGAGAATCTTCGATGGGCGAAAAGACGACCCCTTGCTTGAGGATTGGAGGAAAGCAGAGAATAATCCGAGTGCAGCCTATGAAGCATTGCTGACAGCGCCGGTGAGTGAGAAGTGGAAGCCGTTGCTATTTGGGCCCGATGCCCCACCGGAAGTGCCGCTCGAGGAATTCCCGTCGATCATGAACGAGGGCGATGCAAATACGACTAGGGATCTGCAGTGGCAGTATGAGGAGATATTGAACGACGCAACTTATCGTGGGTCTGGGGCGATGTTACTTGGGGCAAACGACAAGCCGGTGATTCGACCGTCGTTCATCTTTACACGCGGGAATCAGAATGATTTGGGTGAGGAAACGCAGCGCTGCTTCCCAACGGTTTTAAGCAAAACGACAACTTGTTTTGAGAATGGATCAGGGCGGCTGGAGCTTGCCAATGCGATCACGAACGAGCGCAATCCGGTGGCGGCAAGAGTAATGGTAAATCGAGTCTGGCAGCACTTTTTTGGCGAAGGGCTGGTAAGAACACCGAGCGACTTCGGCACGCGTGGGGACTTGGCGACGCACCCCGAATTGCTCGATACGTTGGCTGCGGAATTCATGAGCGACGGCTGGTCAATGAAGCGGTTGATTCGGCGGATTGTGCTCTCGAAGACCTATCAGCAATCAAGTGCAGATCGAGCCGAGGCGCGGCAGAAAGATCCTGAGAACAAGTTGCTGTGGCGGATGCCCAGACGGCGGCTCGACTTTGAGGCATTGCGGGATGCGATGTTGAGTGTTTCCGGGCGTCTCGATGGCAAGATCGGCGGGCAATCCATTTCCATCGTTACTGTGCCCACTGACCCTCGGCGCACTCTGTATGCAAGGATCGAACGAGAACGTCCGCTGGCCCTGCTAAAGAATTTTGACGTTGCCGACCCGGAGCAGCATTCTCCCCAGAGATATCAAACGACGGTTCCGCAGCAGGGACTCTTTCTGTTGAATAGCCCGTTTGCCGGGCAGATGGCGCAGGGCCTTGCGGCACGGGCAAAAGA
>CAZZGS010001123.1:0-1704 GCA_964653845.1 uncultured Bryobacter sp. | reverse complement strand
GGGGATTTCAGGGCTCCCCAGCCACGTCAGCGCAATCAGGACATTGGCGACATTTGGATTGAGGTCGTAGGCCGGCGAGAGGGTCCACGTTCGGTCGGTTTCGTTGTAGAGAAAAGCGTGATTGCGGCCGTGGTCGTCGCGATTGGTGGTGAGCAGATTGAAGACGGCGCGCCGGAAGCATTCGCGCGCCTCTTCCGCGCCGCCGAGAGTCCGGGCGGAGCGGATGAATTCCTCGTAGTCGATCTGGCCGTCGGAGGCGCGCCGGTGCAGGAATCCGCTCAGCGTGTGGACGTGACGCCGGCCCCAAGTGCCATCGGGCCGCTGGTAGCGATCAAAACGTGCGCTGGCGAAATGACGACGTTCGCCATCAGGCACGACACACGCGTGCGGGATGCGGATGCAGCGTCATGGCGTGCGAAATGGCGCGAGGTGAGAGCCGCTCAATCGTGAGCGGCGGGTTCTTTGCGAAACGAAGGTAACTTGAGCGCAACCAGGACGAGGGAAGCGTAATTTGCCGTTGGACACTCGCCATGGTCGGCGGGAACGCGGCTGGCCCACAAAGCCTCTGCAGCCACCCCGGACAAACTTGATGGTCTCACAAGTCGAGCAGCGTCGCAGGTGTCAGGTTTCAAACTGTTCGCGTAACAAGGCGGCGAACACTTCGTAAACCAGCTTTCGTTCTTCAACGAAGATACAGTCAATCGTGCTGGGCTCCACGTAGCAGAACACCACCCGGTAACGTCCGACCTTGAGTCGGGAGAATCCGCTCAGATCATTTTCCAGCACCTTGATCTCTCCTTGTTGGCGCGCCAACCGCCCCATCGCTTCGCGCAGCCGGCGTTTCGGGGTGGGGGCGAGGCTTTGCAGGAACCGTTCGACCTGCTCGGAAATCCGAACTCTATACATTCGCGGAGCCCAGCGGCTTCATTTTTAGCTTACCGGCACGGTATTTTTTCAGGGTCGTCCGAAATTCGTCATTGGCCAGCAGTTCCATGGTTTCGGCAATAGCTTCCATGCGTCCGCGTCCGACCACGAAGGCGGCAACCGTGCCATGGCGTTCGATGGTCACCAACTCGTTTTCCGACTGTTTGACCAGGCGCGGAAAGTGCGCCTGACCTTCGCTGACAGAATATGTAGTTTTGACCACTTCCTACGTATGGCGGAAAGGAAGGGTAAGGCAAAGTAAAACTCGGGCCGGAATAAATTTCCGACCATGCAAATAAGGAAAAGCGGCAGGCTGAGCTCGGCGGGACTTCCGCCCATGTTCTCGCAGCCGCTCCCTTTTTCCCGATGCCAGATCAACAAACGGCATGTGTCCGCGTTCTGCCCCGGCCAGCAAAATTCTGATCGCGGTTCGGATTCGTTGCTAACGAAGATTGTCGATAGGGAGAGTGTGGCTCGCCGTGCCTGGCAGGGGCACGGTCCCGCACGCATCGGCGACTCTAAATGCGTTCGTCGGGGTTAATCGCGCAGGGCCTTTGGGGATGAAGCGATAAGCGCCTGCATGAGAAGGGCGCGCTTTTGGACCAAACAAAATCCGCCGTTTTTGTCCTGGTAGACTTGGGATCAACTCAGCACCTCAAGCAGCCACGACTAAATATAAATGATTCGACCGGCGCCGAAGTGGCCGTGGAGACGGTCACGGAGGCGCAGGTGGCGTGGTTTGACCAGCAGTTGGCCGACGGGCACTACCTTGGCGCGGGC
>CAZZGS010001122.1:0-1706 GCA_964653845.1 uncultured Bryobacter sp. | reverse complement strand
GCTCGACTGCTCCGCCCCTACCACCGCCCCCACCGTGTCTCGATCCGGCGACATCCCGTCATCGCCATTTCCCTCCGGCTTCGAGCTGACACTGTCCAAATTCCCTACAAAGCCGCGATCCAAAACAAAGTGCAGCTGGCGGGCCAGTTCAACCTTTTCCTTCTCAGACACTCCAGGGGCATACTGCAAATAATTCGTCGCCTTGACGAAGTTCCCCTCATGGGTGCTCTGCAAAAAGCCCATAAAGCTCGATTTCGGAGTAGTCCTGCCCAGACGGTCCAGCGTCGTCTGCCCGCTCGCCAGCCCACTCAGCACAAATATTGCAATCCAGATCCGCATAGCTCCTCCCACCATAACCCCATTTTGTGACACGCGAGTGGGTCAATCTGTGTCCCACCGCCACGCTCCGGCCTTGAAAACCAGAATTAAATGCTTTAGAATCAATAAAGTACTTCGGCAGCTCGCGTGCTACCGATATGGATAGAAAGATCATGACGCGCCGCTGTGCCAGCCTCCTCCTCTCATTCACGCTCCTTGCGAGCTTGACGATAGAGTTGTGTGCCGCCACCCTCGAACAGCTTTCCGAAGCCCGCCTGATCAACGAATCCACAGAAATCGTCCGCGGCACAGTCACTTACTGTAACCAGACCTACCGTCAACCCGTCATCTGGACCGTTTGCGAAGTCGCCGTAACAGAGCGTTTTAAAGGCCAGCAAGCTTCCAAAATTCAGGTTGCGATTCCCGGCGGCACTGCCGCTGGCTTCCGGCAGAGCTTCGAAGGCTCCCCCACCCTAACCCGCAACACCGAATATTTGTTTTTCCTCTGGCAGGGCAAGAGCGGCCTAAAGCAAATCATGGGCCTCAGCCAGGGCCTTCTCAACATCGTAAAAGACGCAAATGGCAACCTGATGGTCGCCCGCGCCAAATCTGAAGACCGAATGGTCACACCCGAGGGCCAACCCGTCGAAGACCCCGGCGTCAACATGCCCCTGAGCAGCCTTCGCAGCCGCATCACAGCCAGACAGCCCCGCGGAGCACGCCAGTGAGAATCCTCCGCACGCTCCCACTCCTGGCCGTCCTTGCGGCCTCAGCCACTGCTAGCTACCATTTCGTCCGCTACTCCAGCCGCTTCGGCTACCAGCAGCCCATCTACGAAAAGTTCGATCTAAACGCGCTGGTCAACCGCACAGTCCCTTTCTTCCTCGTCTCTGACGGTCAGGAAAAACTGGCGCCCGGCGACAATTCAAACGCCCTGATGAGTCAAATCCTGCTCGCAGCCCGCACCTGGAGCGATGTAGCGACAAGCGACCTCCGCATTGCCTTCGGCGGTTACGCACCCATCGCCTCCGGCCCGCAAGGTGCCCCAGGCATCGACGTCATGTTTTCAGAAGACGTCCCCCCCGGCGTCATTTCCTACGCCGGCCCCACCGTTAAGGCCGAATCCGACCTCAACGGGAGCGAGCCCTTCACCCCCATCCTCCGCTCGCTCGTCGTCTTCCGCAAAGACCTCACCAATATCAGCAGCGTCGCCTACCCCAGCTATTCGGAAGTCTTCTTCCTCAACGCCGTTCACGAGCTTGGCCACGCCCTCGGCCTCCAGCACACCTTTACATCGTCGGCGATGTCCACCCAACTTACCCGCGCCACCACCCGCTCCAAGCCCCTTGCCTCCGACGACATCTCCGCAATCTCGATCCTCTACCCTT
>CAZZGS010001121.1:0-1709 GCA_964653845.1 uncultured Bryobacter sp. | reverse complement strand
TCTTGGATGCGACTTCCTTCACCATCTGCGCGCCCATGTTCTCGTAGGGATCCGGCAGCTCGACTTCCTTGGCGACGGTGACGCCGTCCTTGGTCACGGTCGGGGAACCGAATTTCTTGTCGATGACGACGTTGCGGCCCTTGGGCCCGAGGGTCACTTTGACCGCGCGGGAGAGCAGCTCGACGCCGCGGAGGATTTTCTGACGAGCGGCCTCGTCGAAGATAAGTTGTTTAGCAGGCATGGTTTTTTAGAGAATTAGACTGAGGTTTGTTTTTAGTTTTTCCGGGGACCGCTTAGACGAGAACACCGAGGATGTCGTCTTCGCGCACGAGAGTGTATTTGACCTCGTCGATTTTGACTTCGGTGCCGCCGTATTTGCTGATGAGGACCTTGTCGCCGACCTTCACTTCGAAGGTGGAGAGCTTGCCGTTTTCATCTTTTTTGCCGGTGCCGAGGGCGATCACTTCGGCCTCCTGCGGCTTTTCCTTGGCGCTGTCCGGGATGATGATCCCGCCGCGCACTTGCTCTTTTTCTTCTAGGTGCTTCACGAGAACGCGATCACCGATGGGTTTGATTTTTACTTTGGCCATATGGTTTTTGTTTTTGGGCTGAAGGTTATTTTGGGATGTGGATTCCAATAGAGCGCAGGGTCGGCGGCAAACCGCAACCCCGCACCGCATATTGAAAATTATTTCTTGTTCTTGTCTTCGTCGACGACCTCGAAATCGGCGTCGACGACGTCGGCTTTCTTCTCGGTCTTTTTCGCGGATGGCGCGGGCTGGCCGGCGTCTGGGCCGGGCGCTGCACCCTCGGGGGACGCGGCGCCGGCCGCTTGGGCGGCGGCGGCGACATCGGCGTAAAGCTCCGCGCCGACCTTGGAGAGATTCTCCATGGCGGTCTTCATGCGGTCGCCGTCGTTGCTCTCGAGATCCTTCTTGGCGTCGACGATAGCGGCCTCGATCTTGGACTTCTTCTCGACCGGGATCTTGTCGCCGGAGTCTTTAAGTGTTTTCTCCAATTGATAGATCGTGCTATCAAGCTGGTTCTTCGCGTCAACGGCCTCGCGGCGTTTCTTGTCCTCGGCGGCATTGAGCTCGGCTTCCTTGGTCATCTTTTCGACCTCTTCCTTGGAGAGGCCGGATGAGCCTTGGATTGTGATTTTCTGGTCCTTGCCGGTGCCGAGGTCTTTGGCGGAAACATGCAAGATGCCGTTCGCGTCGATGTCGAAGGTGACTTCGATCTGCGGTGTGCCACGCGGAGCGGGCGGGATGCCGTCGAGCTTGAAGGTCCCGAGGGTCTTGTTGTCCTTGGCCATCGAGCGCTCGCCTTGGAGAACGACGATTTCGACGCCCGGCTGGTTGTCGGTGTAGGTGGAAAAGGTTTGGGTCTTCTTCGAGGGAATCGTGGTGTTGCGCGGGATCATCGCGGTCGAGACATCGCCGGCCGTCATGATACCGAGCGTCAGCGGGGTGACGTCGAGGAGGAGCACGTCGCGCACGTCGCCCTGGAGCACGCCGCCTTGGATCGCGGCGCCGATGGCGACGACCGCGTCGGGATTCACGCCTTGGTGCGGGGGCTTGCCGCCTAGGGTCTTCGCGATTTCGACGACCTTGGGCATGCGCGTCATGCCGCCGACGAGAACGAGTTCGTCGATCTTGTCGGAGGTGAGCGCGGCGTCTTTGAGACAGTTCTTGAACGGCGCGATGCAC
>CAZZGS010001120.1:1348-1712 GCA_964653845.1 uncultured Bryobacter sp. | reverse complement strand
ATTGATTCAACTGCCCGTTGAGGCCATTCATCTCGGTGCGCGACATCGGCTGGAAGGCCTTCGCGATGGAGACATTCTGTTCGAGGTGCTCGACCTTGGGCATGCCGAGGATGACTGCGCCCACGGGCAGCGTTAGCGAGTAGCGGATGAGGTTGTCGACCGAGGTCTTACCGTTCAGCTTTTCCTGGGCGAAGATCTTCATCGCCGTGATGCCCATCTTCTTGCGCAGGGCGACTGGGAGGGCCAGGGTTTCAAAGCTGTCGGTTGCGGGGTTGCCGTCGTTGCGAGCCTGACCGATGCGGGCGGCGTTGAGGGCGAACTGGGTGACGTTGAAGTCGTTACGCTCGAGAGCCATCTTCAGAAC
>CAZZGS010001120.1:0-1338 GCA_964653845.1 uncultured Bryobacter sp. | reverse complement strand
CAGAACCTTGGGGTCGGTGTGGCAGGAGACGCCAACGTTGTGGACTACCTTCTGATCACGCATCTTGTAGAGCATGTTCAGGACGCCGTCCTTTGCTTCCATGGCGGCGAGGTCTTCTTCGGTGGTGAGGGAGTGGATCTGGACGGTGTTGAAGTGGTCGGTCTGGCAGCGCTTGAGGGAGCCTTCGAGAATGCGCATGGCAGCGTCGCCGTTGCGAGCGGGCAGCTTAGTGACGAGGTAGACGTCCTTGCGGCGGGCGCCGAGCGCTTTGCCAATGCGGGTCTCGCTGAGGCCAGCACCGTAGTCATAGGCAGTATCGAAGTAGGTGATGCCAAGGTCGAGCGCCTTGTGGATGACGCCGATCGCCTCGTCTTCGTTTTTGTAGGAGAGGAAGCGGCTTCCGCAGCCGAAACCGACAATTGAGATGCGCTTGCCGGTTTGACCGAACAAGCGGGTGGGCATGGGAGAGGCTGCGCTCAGGGCGGCTGCGGCAGAGGTGCCGAGGAAGATGCGGCGGGATTGGCTCATTTGAGCACCAGAATACACTAAAGAGATGAAGCTAGTCATTGGGTTGTTGTGTCTATCGCTTGGCGCGGCCGACGTAGTGAAGGAGGCTGACGCTAAGGCGCTGAGCGCGATAGTGTCATTTCTGGCGAGCGATTCACTGGAGGGGCGTGAGACGCCGTCGGCTGGTTTGACTATTGCGGCTGAGTATATTGCCAGCGAGTTTCGGCGGGCGGGGCTGAAGGCGTCGTTTCAAGAGGCCAAGGCGACGGTTCGCCGGGTGGTGCGGGATGGCTTTGATGTGAGTCTAAGTGATGGCACCAAGACGGTGAAGGTGCCGGTGGAGACGGCGTTCTGGACAGCAGGACCGAAGGTCGAGCTCAGTGGGGCGGCGGTGAAGGTGGTGAAGATGGCCGAGTTGCGGGAGCTCAAGACGGAAGGGATCGAGCCGGTGGTGTTGATTGAGGGACCCGGTGGGCCGGGTCTGCAGCAGGGTGTGGCGAAGCTTTCGGCGGCAGGGGTGAAGGTGGTGATTCTGGTTGGGATCCCAATGGCCCTGCCGATACAGACGCTTGAGTTTGATGACCAGCCGAAGTTGGGGCTGGTGATGTTGCGAACCAGCAATACAGAGGCAGAGGCGATACTCAAGAGCGGTGGGGCGCTGAAGCTGACCGCCAAGATCGCTGAGGCAAGCGCAGTGCATGATGTGGCGCGGAATGTCATTGGGATTCTTCCTGGTAGCGACCCGCAGCTTAAGGACGAGTATGTGTTGCTGACAGCGCACTACGATCACCTGGGGATTCGCCCGAACAACAAGGGCGATAAGGTGTATAA
>CAZZGS010001119.1:0-1714 GCA_964653845.1 uncultured Bryobacter sp. | reverse complement strand
AACCCTCAATCATCCCCGCCGTGGCGATTCCCGCCGAATGCACAAACACATCCAGCCTGGGAATTCCGGCCACAACTCGTTCCCAATCCCCCTCAACCCGCACGTCCAGAGCCAAATAATCCCCGTAAGCAAGATCCGCGCGATAAACAACCGCCCCGGCCGCCTCCAGCGCATCCGCCGCAGCCAGCCCGATACCAGAAGCCGCCCCGGTTACCAGGGCGGCCTTTCCACTCAAATTACCCATTCAACTCTTTCTGCTTTGCTGCCGCAGACTCAATCGCTTCCATATAGCTTTGACGCGATTCCAGAATCGCCTTACGCGCTTCCTTCGGGCCACCCCAGCCTTCCATCACCGTACGCTTGCCCTCAAGCTCCTTATAGATCGTGAAAAAGTGCTCGATCTCACGACGTGTATGCGGAAACACCTGGTCGATCGTATGGATCTGCTCAAACCGCGGATTCCGGGTCGGCACGGCCAAAATCTTCTGGTCGCGCTCCGAGCTATCGATCATGTTCAGGATCCCCACCGGGCGCACATACATCATGCAGCCCGTAATGCTGGGGTTCGATATCAGCACCAAAATGTCCAGCGGGTCGTGATCCTCGGCAAGCGTGCCCGGTATGAACCCGTAATCCCCCGGATAGTGCACCGAAGCATAGAGGGATCGATCCAGGCGAAATAGCCCAAATTCCCCATCATATTCGTACTTGTTGGCCGACCCCATCGGGATCTCAACAATCATCCGAACAATCTCCGGCATTTCCTCGCCGGGATGAATGTCATATAAAGACTGGCCTATCATTGCCTTCTCAATGTACCAAACCCACACCCAACAGCCACATTCCAACTCATTCCGCTAAGTCGAACAAAATACGAAGACTTCTACCCCCATGGGGATACGCAAAAAAACTTCACAGGGCTATTGAATCCTTGATGGATTACACGTACACTCAATTTGTGATCGGTGGCCGAAAGTGGCCGAAAATCCCAAATCACTCAGAAACGAAAAATGGCAGAGCAACTCCAACCCGGGGATCAAGCCCCTTTGGCTTACAAAGACTGCTCTGTCGATGCCAAGGGTCGTCTGAAGATCCCAGCCAACTTTCTGACATATATGAGCACCTTGGGTGCACAGTTCTTTTTAACTTCATACGACGAACTCGAAATTCAAATATACACCCGGGACTCCTTTCTGAAGCAGTGTACTTTTCTCGATAACTTGGCCCTCCAGCCAGAGCATCAGGACTATGCGGAAGACACTATTTTTCGAATGCGAGATCTCGGTGCCGATGTTTCGCCCGACGTCGAAGGCCGAATCCTCCTCCCCCCCGCCCTTCGACAACGGCTCAAACTCTCCGAGTTACCTGTTGCCTGCCACATCGGCAAAGAAGGTGACCACTTATCAGTAATTACCGAAGAGCGCTTTAAGGCGCGACGCAAGAAAGCGGATCAGGCTAATCCGGCGGATGTCGCAAAACGGCTACGCCAGCTAGGTCTGCGTTAGTAAAAAGATGGCCCACTTCCCGGTGATGTCCGCGGAGGTGATCGAGTACCTGGCTCTTCGCAAAGAGAGCCGGGTGGCAGATATGACGGCCGGCCTTGGGGGGCATTCTAAACAAATAGCTGCCCTCCTCGATACCGGCGTCCTGGTAATGAATGATCGGGATGGCGAAAGTCTCCCCGAGGCGGTCGAGAATACGCGCGAATTTGCTG
>CAZZGS010001118.1:0-1716 GCA_964653845.1 uncultured Bryobacter sp. | reverse complement strand
GTGCGGCATGACGACTACGTCTAAACAGTTGTTTTGACCTCTGCGATATACTCACTGTTCGTCACAAAAAAGCAGGAGAACTACATTGGCTGAATGGCAGTTTGCGCACGCGGACAAAACAGAACGATTTGCAATGCATCATCATTTTTCGATGGTGAAGGTGCAGGGGGATCGCGAGATTGAATTCCTGATCACGGTAAAAGAGTTTGTAAACCCTCAGGAACCTACGATGAAGTTTTTCGCACAGGCTGACAAACAGACTAATCAGAACACGCTAGCCTTTACGCCATGCGGCTGGGGCGGCTCGATGCTGAAGGCCCTGTCTGAGTGCATGCAGGCTGTGCGCCGTTTCCCTTACGAAGGGGAATAACTAAAGCAGCGACGCAATTTTGGCACTGAGATCTTCTGCGGTGAGCTTACCCGGATTGTAGAGGCGCACGATTCCTGTCTTGTCGATCAAGACCAGAGTTGGAGACGTGGAAGATCCGTAGACGCGGAAATTCTCCTCACTCAGGGGCGCTGCCATGCCCGGGATGTTTTTGTAGAACTTCTCGTAGATTCCCGCAATATAGGGTTTCTCGACGGCTGGTGTTGCGTCGTCGCCCCCATTGATATAGCCGTAGTGTTGGGTTGGGCCAATAATAGTGAGGCCCTTGGGGCCGTATTTCGCAGAGAGATCGGCAAGGATTGGGGCCTGTTCTTTGCAATCACCACACCAGTGCGCCCAGAAGAAGAGCAGCACGGGTTTGCCTTTCAGGCTGGCGAGAGTCATGGGCTTGAGGGAGCCAACAGAATCTTTGACTTCAAGAGCAGGTGCACGCTTGCCTACTAGTGAGAGCACGTTGATGTTTTTCTGGATTCGCGTGCGGATTGAAGTGTTGTGGTAGGTCTTCTCTTCACGGGTGAGGAATGTGATGGCTTCGCTGAGTTGGCCTTTGCCGGCAAGGGCCTGGCCTTCGACTTCGATCGATGCGCCAAAGCCGATCGGGAGACGCTTTTCGTCGTCGAGCTTGCGGGTTTTGAGCGCAGCGAGGGAGAGCTTGCGGGTCTCGGAGGAGTAGGCGAGCGCCTTATCGAAATGTTTGGCTGCGAGTGCCCCACGGCCCAGCCAGGATTGCGCTTCGATCAGTTCAGGCGTCCAGGGGCCCCCTGCCCTCTGGGTTTCGATCAGTTTCTCGGCAGCGGCGAAGTCCTGCTTGTTGAGCAGGATTCGCACTTCAGGTATGATTGCCGCCTGGGCGGCGAATGAGGCAAGGAGGAGTGTGAATAGTTTCATGCAAGAAGTTTCCTGGTGTATTCGATGCTCAATTCAAGATCGCGACGCTCCTTTATTGCGGCTGCGTCCTTTTCGAGCTTAGGCGGGTCTGGTTGTGGGCTGCCTTTTTCGGCCAGGGCGAGGAAACGGCTGAATTCCCAAGCGGGCGTGTTGCGGTAGGCTTCCCAGAATTTTTGCTCAAAGACTTGGAACTTGCGTTGTCCGGTAACGATGATTTCCATCGAGAGAGCTTTGCCGGGGCAGAGCTCGCGATAACGCTTCACCCAGCCGGAGATGTCAACGTTGCCTTCACCCATGCGGGTCCACTGGACGGCGATGCCTTCCGGAGTCTTCCAGAGGTAGGAGTCACGGACGTGGCTGGTAAGGATGTAGGGTGCCAGCGTTTCCAGTGTGAGATGAGGATCTTCGAGGGCCCAGACGGGATTGCCGCTGTCGATGAC
>CAZZGS010001117.1:0-1719 GCA_964653845.1 uncultured Bryobacter sp. | reverse complement strand
AGATCGCCCTTGGAGAATCCAAGATCGACGGCCGCGCCGATCTCTACAGCCTCGGCTGCGTTGCACACTACCTGCTCACCGGGCAACTCGTCTTCTCGGAGTCAACACCAACCGCTTTGGCCTTGGCCCATGTTCAAAAACCGGTTGTTCCCTTGAGCGAAAGAACCGAACTTCCGATCCCCCCGGCTCTCGAGATGGTCGTGGTGCAATTGCTCGAGAAGAAACCAGAGAACAGGCCAAGAAGCGCTCAGGAATTGCAACGCCGTCTGCGAGCTATTGCCCACGAAATACCCGCATTCACCCAGGATGATGCCGCAGTCTGGTGGCAGACCAACCTGCCTGAAACGGCAGCCCGCATACAGCCCAGGCTCGAAGACAGTACTCCCACCAACGACGGCGTTACTGAGCCAACGGCTGAAGGAAATAGCGTCCGCGCTTAGCTTCTGCATCTGGTTTTCGGTCACAATCTTAAGAAGTGCCTATTTCCAGAGCAGACGATCCCCAACTCAACCGCCTTACGCTCCTGGCGATGGTCTCGGCCGGACTTCTCATTGGTTGCCAGGTAGCATCCAAAGCAGCCAGAGACGGTCTCTTTTTGTCACTATTCCCTGTTACCGATCTGCCAAAAATCGTTGCAGTCGCTGCCGTACTGTCTATTCTCCTCGGCCTCGTTTTCTCAAGGCTCCTCACCAGATACAGCCCTGCACGGGTCGTCCCCTTTGCCGTCCTGATATCGAGTTTGCTCCACATCGCTGAATACTTAACACTCGATTTCAACCGGAGCGCTGTCGTCACCTTTGTCTACCTGCACATAGTAGGCTTTGGCGCGATCCTCCTCAGCGGCTTCTGGTCGGTAGCCAACGAGGCCTTTGATCCACGAGAAGCCAAGATTCGCTTCGGCCGCATCGCCGGAGCGGGAACGGGAGGCGGAATCCTCGGTGGCATCCTCGCAGAACGAACCGTCTACTTGATTAACACCGAGAGCCTCCTCCTGCTGCTGGCCGCCCTCCAATTCTTCGCCTTTCCCCTGCTCATGATCATGCGAGGCCAATCGCAAGCTGCCCCTGGATCCACCGTCAAAGACCCTGGATTTGGCGCCGCCCGTGCTGCCTTTGCCCGAGCGCCCTTCCTCATCTCTTTGGCGATCCTGGTCTTGCTCGGCACAACCAGCGCCGCCCTGCTCGACTACCTCTTCAAAAGTGGGGCAGCACAAACCTTCGCCAAAGGCCCGGAACTCACCCGCTACTTCGCCATCTTCTACACCGGTGCTCAAATCCTGACCTTCCTTGTCCAGAGCATTCTCACGCCAATCGCTCTCGACAAATTAGGGCTCGGCAAGACTGTAATGACCCTCGGCCTTGCGGTCATCGGAGGTGCCGGAGCCGCCCTCGCCGTCCCTGCTTTCGGCATGGCAGCCAGCGTCCGCGCACTCGAACTGATCTTGCGTGGATCCTTCTTTCGTTCTGGCTATGAACTCTTCTTCACTCCCATTCCGCCAACAGACAAGCGTGCCGTAAAGACGGTGATCGACGTCGGCTGCGACCGCTTTGGGGATGCCGTCGGTGCAGGCGTCTTGCAACTGCTGCTTCTCATGGGGCCAATTTATGCGCGAGTTGAAATCCTGCTGGTAACGATTGGGCTTGCCGCCGTCAGCGTCTGGATCACCAAACGCATGGACCGCGCCTACATCCAGGTTCTCGAGCGTGGCCTCCTCAATCG